>JBEKTR010000007.1:0-32835 GCA_049515835.1 Terriglobales bacterium | reverse complement strand
CGTTTCCGCGAGGTTCACGTCGTAGTATTTTGCAGCTTTCTCGATGTTCGCGAACGCCAACGCACGATCCGCTTCCGAGACGTCGATCACTTGATCGAAACGCGCGACCGCATTACGCACGTGTTGCGCGTCAGTCAGTGGCTCTTTACGTTGCTTTGGAAATGCATAGACGTTGTCGGGCAAGTCGCTCTGCGTCGTCAGCCGTCCCTGTTTCTCGTGAGGCTTCCACGTAGCTTGAGGCATGTCTTATTATCCTTTCTTCAAGTGTCTAGCGGTTCAACGCTTCTGGTACGGGTGGAAGATGTAATCCTTCGTCTTCACGGCCGTATGGCAAGTATTTCCGCAATCGGCGAGACTCGTGGGATCAGCAGTGAACTTGTCCGTCGCGGCGTCGTAATTGAATACAGCATATCCCCACCCGCCGCTCTTCGGGAATCGTTTGCTGTCTTTTTCCATCACGAATGCCTGCTTAAAGACATCGGGAACATCCACGGCAAATTGGGCCTCGGTGCTCTTTTTTGGCTTCCACTGCAGCTTCACGATCATGGAGCCTTCTGGAAAAGGCTGGCCGTTACCCGGAACGCCCGCCTTATATGCATTGATCATCTCAGGATTGGCGACGATCACCTTGAGTACTTCGTCGGTGCGGGCAGAAGAGACGTCGGACCAGTCCTCGTATCCCCTGAAGTCGGAGAACGCGATTCCCCCTGGCGATTTTAGCGAATACTTGTCGTTGTTTTGGCCTTGAGCATGAAGAACGGCCGCGCAAAGAACAGCGAACGATGCTATGGCTATCGCGGCGATCGCATAACCGGCAACACACTTCACCGTGCTGCGTGTTCGCATCTCTTGTTCTTGTTGCCCTTGCCCTGCGGAGGTGCTCGAAAGTTGGGACATCGTGTGCTCTCCTTGACAAAAAGTTTTTTAGCTCGGTCGACGTGCATCTCCAACGATTGCCATTAAGCCAGACGCGAAGGGGGTAAAGCAATTGGACGATGGTATCGACGATACCTTCGTATCAAGTGTGCGAGGGAGTCCTTCGCTTCGATCAATTTTCAGGAGCGCCCGGCGAAGAAAAGCCGCATGCCTCCGACCTGAAGCACCGCAGCCGATACCAAAGTATCGTCAATACCATCGTCCAATTGCGCAGCCAGGGTCATTCTGGCTTAATCGCCACAGTTAGTTCAACCAGGAGACAGAAATGAAACTTTCACGAATGTACCGAACCGCTTTGGTCACAACCATGATGCTGATCCTGTCGTCAGGACTCAACATCAGAGGATTCGCTCAAACCAACTGTCCGAAAGGGATCAAAAATATCGTCCTGGTTCACGGAGCTTGGGCGGATGGATCGTGCTGGTCCAAAGTGATTACGCTCCTCCAAGCGAAGGGTTTTCATGTGGTTGCCGTGCAGAATCCTTTGACCTCGCTGGCCGACGATGTGGCGGCGACCAAGCGCATCATAGCCTTGCAGGACGGACCGGTAATACTAGTCGGCCATTCCTACGCCGGAGTCGTGATTACCGAAGCCGGTAATGACCCAAAGGTCGTCGGGTTGGTCTACGTGGCGGCGTTCGCACCCGGGGATGGTGAATCCATCAATTCCGTCAGCAAACCGTATCCACCGGCTCCGCTGGGCGGCGAGCTCCGGCCCGACGATCAGGGTTTTCTAACGGCGACTCCAAAAGGAATTGCCGAAGACATGGCGCAGGATCTGCCGGCCGGTGAACAGCGGATACTCACGGCAATACAGGGTCAAACTTCAGGATCTGTTTTCGGAGCCACAATCACGACCGCTGCGTGGAAGAGCAAGCCTTCATGGGCCCTGATTGCGGGCAACGACCGGGCGATTCCGCCGCAACTCGAGAATGACGAAGCAGTTGCCATAAAGGCAACTTCAATCACCGTACCGGCCAATCATCTGGCCATGCTGTCTCATCCAAAAGAAGTGGCGGAGTTGATCGAGCAAGCGGCGGCGAAAACGAAATAGGACAGCGCGTGGATTAATTACTGTCAGCTTTCATCATCCAGTACCCGAAACCATGAAACACAACTAACAAATACGAGGAGAATTCCATGGCAACGATGACCGTACCCACTGACATCAACCAGACGACGTCAACTGCAGAGCCCAAACAGATCCGCGTGACGAAGCACTCGCCCGCCTACTGGCGCGTGACCATCGACAACCCGCCGATTAATGTGATGGGTCCGGAAATGGTCAAACAATTCCAGGAAGTCATCGCTGCGCTTGAGACTGACGAGCAGGTCAGGGTCGTGGTCTTCGACAGCGCGGTGGAGAACTACTTCCTGAATCACTCTGATTTCACGGCTAAGCTTGAGGACCTGACGTCACTGCCAGATGGTCGCACAGGCTTGCCACCGTGGCCCGACTTTCTCGCGCGCCTGACTCGTTTACCAGTAGCATCTATCGCTCTCATTCGAGGCCGTGCGACGGGCAACGGCAGCGAGATCACATTGGCTTGCGACATGAGCTTTGCCAGCCGCGAAAAGGCCATCATCTCGCAATGGGAAGTGGGCGTGGGCATGGTTGCCGGCGGCGGCCCCATGGCGAGGCTTCCCAGGCTCATCGGCCGAAATCGTGCGCTCGAAGTGCTACTGAGCTCGGAAGACATCAAGGCAGATGAAGCTGAGGCCTACGGCTATATTAACCGCGCCCTACCTGACGTCGAGCTGGACGCGTTCGTGGAGGCGCTCGCGACCCGAATCGCCAAATTCGACAAATGGGCAATCGCCCAGACCAAGCGGCTGGTCAACACCAGCCTGCCGCCCGATGTCGAACTCGGCGCCGGATGGGATGCTTGCATCGCTTCGCTCGGTCGACCTGCCGCTCAGGATGGCATCAAAGCGCTGATGGCTCGGGGCTTCCACAATCCGGGGGATGTGGAAAATAGACTGGGCTACTACTTGGGCCAACTCTCACGCTAAGGTGGTGACGTTCACGGTCTACGAATCCATCCTCCGTAAATGAAGGGCGACGGACCGGTTCTTGAGTGTGCATCAGATACCAAAACTGGTCGTCGCCCATTTCGGTCGGGGAATTCGTATGGAGGGACTTATGAGAGCAAAGATTAAATGCACCTTCTTGGTTGTCGCGTTGGCAGCCACTATCCCTACTATCCAAACTTCAGCCGTCCCCAGTCCGCAAGCCAAGTCTGGAGTTGACCGCCTCTATGTTATGGACTGCGGTGACGGCAGCGGCCCTGACGAATCGCGTTGGACGCCGGGAGCCAACGTCGGCACGCCTGTCGGTTTTCCCGGCCATTGCTATCTCATCCACCACACTCAGGGATGGTTCCTGTGGGACACCGGCATTGATGATGCGGTAGCGCGGTTGCCGAATCATGAAGAGGTGTTTCACGAATGGGGACCCGGCACCGGCCCGATCTGGCGCAAACCGATAACGCTGGCGGCGCAGCTCGAAGAGATACACGTTAAGCCCTCAGACATCAAACTGATGGCGGTGTCACACAGCCACCCGGACCATGCGGGGAACATTGAAATGTTTCCCGACACACTCATGCTGGTGCAACGGGTCGAGTATCAATGGGCCGGGAGCCGGCAAGACACGGTGGCCTTTAGCAAGAAGCATCCAGTAAGGCTCATCGATGGCGATTACGATATTTTTGGCGACGGAAGTCTCGTGTTGATCTCTACACCTGGACACACGCCCGGCCACCAATCTTTGCTCGTGAGGCTCCCTAAAACTGGCCCGGTGATTCTTAGCGGCGATGTTGTACATTTCCAGACAAGCTTCGAACATCGCTACATCCCGGACAACAACTGGAGCAAGCAGGCCTCGCTGCAATCCATGGATAAGATAGCGGCAATTGTGGCGAAAGAACATGCACAGCTCTGGATCAACCACGATCAATCTCAAAGCGACGAACAAAAAAAGTTGCCGGCGTATTACGAGTGATAGCCACCTAGTCAATCAACGGAAATCCGGATACCAACTAAAGCCTCTTCTAGAAATGCCAAATTGATTCGCGGTCGCTGGTTTGCTAAGGTCGTTCTCATGTCCGAGCGTGTCGTATCCGAACTACCCTCCGAGCAGGTAAGTGACCAGACACGCGAATTGCTTGACTCCCTTTATCGCGCGGATTCGGGACGAATCCTGGCAACTCTGATCCGCTTGCTGGGTGATTTTGATCTTGCCGAAGAGGCGATGCACGAAGCCTTTGCGGCGGCTCTGAGCCTGTGGCCGAGTACTGGAGTGCCCGGCAACCCGCGACCATGGTTGATTTCGACAGCACGATTCAAAGCCATTGATACTCTGCGACGACGGGCGCGATTTGATGCGTCTCAAGACGAGCTCGCGCATCATCTCGAAGCAAAATCGAGTTCGGCGGAAACGTCCAATGAGAATGGAGATGATCACCTTGAAGACGATCGGCTGCGCCTGATTTTTATCTGCTGTCATCCATCTCTAGCGCCGGAAGCGCGCGTTGCGCTCACCTTGCGCGAGGTGTGCGGGCTGACCACCGAGGAGATCGCAAAGGCCTTCCTCACCACTCCGGCGACGCTGGCGCAGCGCATTGTGCGCGCTAAGGCAAAGATTCGAGAGACACCGATTCCGTACGAGGTGCCGACAGCAGAGGAATTGCCGGAGCGACTGGGCGCGGTGCTTCAGGTCATCTATCTCGTCTTTAACGAGGGCTATTCGGCTGCGGCCGGAGCGGAGGTAACACGGGCCGAGCTGACCGGAGAGGCAATTCGGCTCGGTCGGTTGCTGGCCGAGCTGCAACCAGATCCCGAAGTTCTGGGCCTGCTTGCCCTGATGTTGCTACAAGCATCCCGTCACGCCGCGCGAACCTCTGCGACGGGAGAGCTGATTTTGCTGGAGAACCAGGACCGCTCGCTGTGGAACCGGGAGCAGATCGCGGAGGGAGCGGCACTATTGGAGAACACGTTGGAGTCCCGCCGCTTCGGCCCTTACACATTTCAGGCTGCAATTGCGTCCGTTCATGCGCAGGCGGAATCGTCCGCCGCGACCGACTGGCGGCAGATTGTTGCGCTCTACGACCGATTGGTAGAAATTCATCCTTCGCCAGTTGTGCAGCTCAATCGGGCCGTGGCCATTGCCATGCGCGATGGTCCAGAGGCCGGTCTGACGCATATCGACGCAGTGTTGGAACATGGCGAATTGGCAAGTTATTACCTGGCGCATTCCGCCCGTGCGGATATGTGCCGCAGGCTCGGCAGGACAGTCGAGGCCCGTGTTTCGTATGAGAAGGCGCTGGCGCTGGCACAACAGGAACCGGAGCGCCGTTTTCTGACGAGGCGGCTCGATGAATTGAGTAAGACTGGGAATTGACATAAAACCAGGGAGTTAAACATCTTATGTTGCACATGCAACATGTATATGTTGTAATAGCAACATGGAGACTGTTATGAATGGAACCCTGGAAGCGATAATCCAAAGAAGAGCAGTTAAAGTCTTTGAGCCAGCCGAAATCTCCAAAGAGCTGCGCGAGCAAATCCTCAATGCGGCGCGCCATGCTCCCTCCAGCTTCAACACGCAGCCGTACCGGTTCTATTGGGTGGAAAGTGCGAAAGAAAAAGTGGCAGTCGCGAAACTCTGCCTCGGACAGAAGCCTGCCGAAACCGCGTCGGCGCTGCTCGTGGCCGTCGCAGACATTGGATCACTGACCGCAACCTCGCGAGGACAATTGGAATGGATGCGCAGCAGGAGCGAGTTCAGCGAAGCAAAACTTCGCGACTACGAGCGGACGGCAAAGATCGGCCGGATCCTTTTCATGCCGGGGCCATTCGGTATTTTCGCTGCCGTGAAATGGGGAATGTTCTGGCTGCTAAATGTTTGGAAAGTGATGGGAATGCCTCCCTTGTCACGCCCGGACTTGTTCAAATGGGCCACGAAAAGTGCATCGCTGGCTTGCCAGAATTTGATGATCGCCGCCGAAGCCCTAGGAATCAACACCTGTCCCATGGAAGGTTTTGATGGCCGCAGGCTCGCTAAATATCTCGGATTGTCCGCCCGGCATCATGAGATTGTCATGGTGATTGCGATCGGCAAGAAATCGCGTGCTTACGCTGAGCCGCCGCAGTGGCGAAGACCTCTCGAAGCGACGGTAACCATCTTATGAAGATCGGTTCTATGAACACTGGCTGTATGAACATCATTCCAACGAAAGACGTTCCTGAAGACATTCTCAAAGATTCGGTACTTGCCCATATCGCCGCGGCTTATTTCTCGGTCGCGAAGAGGCTCGAGAGAATGACTCAGTGTTCCGCGACCCGCGGTTTCATCCTGTCAACACTGCGAGGCGGCGTTACGCTCAATCAGAATCAGATCGCCACGCTTCTGGGTTTCGACCGAACCGTTGTGCACCGGGCCATCAAGTCCATGGTTAAGGAAGGACTTGTGTCGGAACGAAAGGCGAAATCGGGGAGAGCCATTCACGTCCGCTTGACGCCGAAAGGAAACAGGTACAGAGAAAAGCTGATCAACGCCCGGGTGCTAGCTGATGAGTATGTCAGGCATCGGCTAAATTCCAATGAGGGCGCCACACTTATGCGCCTCTTAAAGCAGATCACGGAGTTGGAGTTCTAGAGCGGGTGGTCCGTCGAAGTTCCGGCTCCGGCATGATCCCCTCAATCGAGGGGTCGCCCAACCGCTGCCCTTCGCGGAATCCGGTTTTCTCGCTTTTTCGCTTAAGCTAGTCTCTAGTCACTACAGCCGCCTTTTTTGCCGAACGTCAGTAGGCCAATATCGGTGATGCCAAAGTAATTGAAGACGCCGCTGCCGATCTCGCCGTTATTCGCGCGAGCGGTGAATACCTGATAGGAACAACAGTCGCCTTCGCCCGACGGATAGGTGAAAGTCACAGTGATGATCCCATCAACGACGGTGAAATAGCCGGGATACTGGTTGTTACCGGGAAGCAACTTGGCCTCGCCGCTGTGCTTAGCGCCGTAGCTGCCATCGTCGTTCAAAGATATGCAGTAAGCGCCGTTGTCGCGCTGCGAGTGAGTCACAGTCGCTGGCCAGTCCCCGCTGTAGCTCTGCGCCATGGCCGCGCTGGTCAGGGCGTAAACTGCAACCGCAAAGGTCATTGTGATGGATCTGATGTGTTTGGTCATTTTGCTACCTCGGGGAGAGAGTAGTGGATTTCTCTCTCTCCACGAAACATAACTGAGCAAGACGCAGCCGGTTGTCATTAAACTGTAAAACCGCGACAAGAAATGGTTCGCCTCGACTGTCGATTTCCCCAGGCCCGGTATCCAACAAAATTTCTTTGACGACTTGTCGAATTCCGTCCGGCCGTTCGACTATACGATGAAGGCAAGGCAATCGGGCCGTCCAACAAATAAAGACTAGAGAATTGAAAATAAAGACTGTTACAGGAGAAAAGAGAAATCATGCCCCAATATCTGGTTTGTAACTACATCCCCGACAACTTCGACCCGTCCACCGTAACCCCGGCCATGATGGAAGAGATCCACGCGCTCAACCGCGAATTGATTGCTGCCGGCGCCAGGAAGTTCGCCTGCGGCATTTCCCCGGCGAGCAATGCAAAGACGCTGCGAAAGCAGCCCGACGGCAAGGTGCTCGTCACCGACGGGCCGTACACCGAGACCAAGGAGCACATGGGCGGTTTCTGGATACTGGAAGCCGCCAATATGGATGAGGCACTCGCATGGGCGAAAAAGGCTGCTATCGCCTGCGACGTGCCCGGCGAGGTGCGCGAGCTTCTATTCTTCCCGGCCCCGGAGAAAGCAACGAAATAGTCTCACTCGCCGCGACTTCGTATAAGCAAGGAGGAAAACAATGCATAAGAAAATTAGCGCAATCGCGATCAAAGGCTTTTCACTGCTTCTCGTGCTTGGTGCGGCGTATCAGGCCGTGGCACAGGCCGCCGCAACCCTTTATCCGAAGATGGCCCCAATCGAGCAGTACCTCATGGCGGATCGGAATGCGGAAATATCGCTGGCGCGAAGCGCAGCACCGGAGTCCATTTCACGCGATGCAGACGTAATGGTTCTTGGACGCCATGGTTTTGAAACAGCGGTGAAAGGCAAAAACGGCTTTGTGTGTATCGTGGGACGGGGATGGTCGGCGGCGGCGGACCCTGACTACTGGAATCCGAAGGTGCGCGTTCCCATGTGTGTGAATACCCCAGCCGCGCGCACTTACCTTCTGGGCATCATCAAAATCAACGAACTGGCTTTGGCGGGACGCACACTCGATCAGGTGAACCAGGCCATGGGCGCCGCTGTCGCCAAGAAAGAGCTGCCGGCGATGGAACCCGGGGCGATGTGCTACATGATGGGGAAGCAGGGATACGGCGGCGACGTCGCGCCACACTGGCCTGCGCACCTCATGTTCTTCTATTCGGACACCGACCCCGCGATCTGGGGAGCGAATCTGCCGGGTTCACCGGTGGTTGCGATTGCAGATCCCCTGTACCACTTGACGCAGTTCGTGATTCCGACGCAAAAGTGGGCAGACGGAACGGAAGTTCAAGCTACGGAAGCTCACAAAATGAAAGCTGACTAAGTGTTTGTTGAAAAACAAAGAGTACGGAGGAAACCGATGACCAGAAATAAAATCCACAGCATTTTCTTGAGCGCATTCGCACCCGTCGTCGTTAGTGCGCTGATCGCGGCGACGGCATCATCATTGCTCGCAGCGGCGCAAGACGCCACAAATCCTTATCCGAAAATGGCCCCGATCGAACAATATCTAATGGATCGCGACGCCGAAATTGCTCTTGCCCGCAGTGCCGCTCCAGACGCCATCTCTCGCGACGCCTCGGTTGTCGTCCTGACCCGTCACGGCTATGAGACCGCTGTCCAAGGCAAGAACGGCTGGGTCTGCTGGGTCGGACGCAGCTGGTTGGGGATGTTTGACCACCCCGAATTTTGGAACCCTAAAATTCGCGCCGCGGATTGCTCCAACCCGCCCGCCGCCCGCTCCGTCCTGCCGTATGCCTACAAACGCACCGAATTAATCCTGGCTGGCCATTCCAAACCTGAAGTCATCGCCGCAATGAAAGCCGCCATGAGTACGGATAAAGATAAAGATAAAAAAGAATTGCCAGCCCTCGAGCCGGGAATGATCTCTTACATGATGTCGAAGTCGTCGTATCTTACCGATGCGGGCGGCCACAACATGCCCCACGTGATGTTCTACGAATCAGTCAAGGATGAAGCAGCCGCGAGTGTGGACGTGGCAAATTCTCCGGTCATGGGGGTGAACTACTGGTACTTATCCACGGACGCGTACCCACAACTTAAATCCTTTCCACCACTGTCCGTCTTCTTAATCGGAGCGGACAAATGGTCCGATGGAACAGCAGCGCCAAGCATGTAAAGTCCTGAGCAGCAAACATTTAGTCCCACCCAAGGAGAAAACAATGCGTTTCATGATGATCATGTATCCGAAAGATTACGCAACTGCAAAAGCCGGCACGGTACCCGACTTCAAAGACATGGAGGCCATGGGCAAGTACAACGACGAGCTAGGCAAAGCCGGCGTGCTGCTCGCGCTCGACGGGCTAACTCCACCCGCGACCATGAGCGCGCGCGTCACCTTCAAGGATGGAAAGTCGAAAGTTACCGACGGCCCGTTTACCGAAACGAAGGAAGTGGTCGGCGGCTTCTGGATCATCCAGGTGAAGTCGCGCGAAGAGGCGCTCGAATGGGCCTCGCGCATCCCCGGCAAGGATATCGAGATGGTCGAAGTTCGCCGGCTGTTTGACCTAACCGACTTCGATCCCGAAACCCAAAAGGAGATCCAAAAGAAGTTCGGCGACGACATCGCCGCTGAGATGCGCAAATAGTAAAACAAATCTTCGGGTGGTGTCGATTTTGGGGGAAAATGCGGGGGCCGACGAGACTGAGGGCATCCCCCGCAAGGAAGCCCCCAACCAATTGGTGTCCAATGGAGTATATTTTACTTGACTGATGGTGTCCAATGGAGTACAAGAGAGTTGTGCAAACGGTTGTCGAGACGCCTACTTACCTCGCGATTGCCAACAAGCTTTTTAGCGAGGAGGAACGTTCGGACATCGTGGCACTGGTTGCGGCTGACCCGGAATGTGGAGACCTGATTCGTGGAACGGGCGGATTTCGAAAAGTCCGGGTCGCACGGCAAGGAATGGGGAAAAGCGGTGGGGCACGGGTTGTGTATATCTGGCGCAACGAGAGATTTCCGGTTTTTCTTATTGCCGTTTTTCCGAAGAATGAGAAAGAAAACCTGTCCAGGGCAGAGCGCAATGCGCTGAGGGCACGGGCCGATGGCATTTTCGAGGGCATTTTATAGACTCATGGGAGCTAGCATGAAAACGCAATTCGAGCGGATGATGAATGGCCTGAACGATGTTGAGGCGTTCCTTGCTGGGGAGCAAGAAGGATTCAAGGCACATGTACCCCAGGAAGTTGACGTGAAAGCCATCCGAAACCGACTTGGCATGACCCAAGCCAGATTCTCTAACACGTTCGGGTTCAGCCTGGACGCGATCAAGCACTGGGAGGGAGGGCGGAGGATTCCGGAAGCGCCGGCTCGCACTTTGCTCACTGTCATCGACAAGAATCCCGCTGCCGTGCTCACCGCACTGAATCCCGCCACGTTCGCTGCCGCGGTTGGCTCTCCTAAACCTGCAACTGTCCGTGTCAGGGCTCATGGAAAGCGTCGGACATCGAGTGGCGTCACAAAACGGAAGGCTTACTCTGCCGCCGGTGTAAAGAGAATCGCGAAGTAGGGAAATATGGGGTCGCTTCCGTCTGTCCCCGCATTTCCTGTCCCCGCATTTCCATCCGTCTGTCCCCGCATTTCCATCTGTCTCCGCATTTCATCATTTTTCCAAAATAACTCTCCTCCCCCTGTCGATTTTTTCCGTCCCCGACGACTATTAAGATGAAGGGTCGAGAGGATGAAGTACCCAAAGAAAGGACAATCAAATGAGAAATCTAATCTACGCAATCAACCTTACGCTGGACGGCTGCTGCGACCACACCAAAGGATTTGTCGATGATGAACTACACGAACACTATACGGAGCTTCTGCGAGAGGTTGACCCGCTCGTCTATGGGCGGAAAACCTATCAATTGATGGTTCCTTATTGGGCGAACGTCGCCAAAGACCCATCGGAGACAAAAGCGGACCGCGACTTTGCCGAAGCATTTGTCTCCAGAAAGAAAGTTGTTTTCTCGCGCTCGCTGGACAGCGCCGAAGTCAAGAAAGACGACAAAAATGCGAAGGTTATCAGCACGGACCTTCGCGAAGAGATCCTCAAATTAAAAAACGAACCGGGCAAACCTATTATGGCCGGTGGCGTGGATATCCCTTCACAACTTACCGAGCTCGGCCTGGTGGATGAATATCGCATTGTCGTCATGCCAGTCATCGCAGGAAAAGGAAGAAGGTTGTTCGACGGCGTCAACTTGCCCGATAAATTGAAATTAAGACTGGTTGAGACGAAGAGTTTTAAATCAGGATTCGTTGCGCTTCGTTACCTCAAACAGTGATGGCTCAACCTGGAGAAGGAAGCGAGCCAAACGTGCGTTTGCTGCGCCGCTTTTCTTATTTAGAGGCCGCGGGTCGCCCAGATTCCTTCGCCTTCAGCTCAGGACTGGCTCTTCGCTACGCAAAAGAGGTTTGCTCAGGATGACAATTCATAAAGAGGACAAGAATCATGAAATACATCTGTTTGGGATACATCGAGCCAGGAAAATTCGAAGGGATGACCGAGGACGAGCGACACGCAACGTTCGACGATTGCTTTGAGCACAACGACCATCTGCGTGCCAACGGACATCTTGTGGCCGAAGTCCCTCTTCACCCTCCGGAGACTGCCGTGACTCTGCACTGGAAAAACGGCAAAGTTGCGACCACCGACGGCCCCTATGCGGAAACCAAGGAACAGCTCGGCGGCATTCAGATCCTCGAGGCGCGAGACCTCAATCATGCCATTCAGCTTGTCTCACAGCAACCGGGCTTTAAGTATGGACTTGGACCGGTCGAGATACGGCCGATTGTGGATTTGAGCGAAACCATAAAAGAGAGCGAGCGGCGGCGAAAGAGAACCTCGCGATGAGGACGGAGATGGGGACGGAGACGACGGCGGCCACGAGCGGGCTGCACCGCAAATGATTTCAGAACACGCTTCTCAGCGTAAGCTGCGCTTGTCTTCGACCCGCACGCCGCGAGGTTTCACCTCGCACCATCGCGGTGTCGCCAGAGCTTTCCCCAGACTTGGATCACTCGTTCCTCGCCGCAGGTTCATTAACTAATGCGGCGCCCGCTTTGCTCACGACTTCGTCTTGGGAATCCGTGCCTCCCGAAACCCCGATTGCGCCAATAATCACACCTTGGTCGATTAGGGGGATGCCACCTCGCGACGCAATGACTCCATCGAACGCGAGCAGATAGTTGAGATGCATAAGGTTGACGCCATCCTCGAAGACTTTCGTTGGCCGACGGAAGGTGACGGCCGCTCTCGCCTTGTGTTCCGCTATCTGAATGGACGCGAGCATAGCGCCATCCATTCGTTGGAAGGCAACCAAGTTACCACCGGAGTCGGATACAGCTATGTTCATATTCCAATCTCGCTTCTTGGCCTCTTCCCCAGCGGCGTGAATAACCGCCTGCGCTCGGTATAGTGATATCGGGCGTCCATAGGGCACGTCGAAGGGTATTCCGTTTGGGATGATATCAAGTGGGTTCGTCGTGCTCGGCGCTTCGATGGCGATTTCTGCTACGTTGCTTGACATAATTTCCTCCAAAGGGCTGCAAAGTTAGAAAGAGTTCCCGCAGGCTTCAGCTCGACCCATTGGGCTCGCCGAGCCGCCACATCCTCGGCTGCGAACTAAGCGATTAGACGCGAGATGTTCCTGGGATTCAATTGGACGATAGTATCGGTCATACCTTGGTATCGGCCCGCGAAATTGAGCCACTCTATCCGCTTCTAGTTCAATCCGCACTTTCGTGAGTCGATACGTTCGTCTGATAGATTTGTCATCGTGATTCTGGCTTAATGAAAGTGAGGCGGAGTGGAGGCGTGGTGAGCATCACCGTCACCTAAAAGGGGTGAACCCATTGCCGAGATCTGCCAATGGAGTCCGTCATCCACAAGGTTCCGGCCGGTCGCGATTTGGTGGGGAATCAGGAAAGCATAGGGAGAAAATCTGGCGGGTCGCGCGGATCGAGAATGGAGGGATTAAGACATGGATTGGAAACGGTTGGCCCAGTTTGCCCTGTTAGGCAGCAGTGATTTGGAACAATATGCCATCTTGCTGGTACGCGTTTCGATCGGAATGTTCTTCGCCATCTCCGGGGCAAACAAATTGTTTGTCACCGGCGGCACGAAACCTGTTTACGAAACGCTCGTTAAGGCCAAAGCCCCGTTTCCCCGGCAACTGGCTTATTTCGTGTCGGGTGTTGAGTTCGTTTGCGGGTCCTTGGTGGCCATGGGGCTTCTCTCGACCCCTGCCTGCCTGGCTTTATTGATCGATATGCTTGTCGCCACCTTGACCAGTGCGCTCTCCACTTTGCCTAAAGGACTTTCGCCCCTAAGCTGGGTCGACGACTTCCTTTACCTTCCGGAGGTCTTGTACATGCTCTTCTTTATCTGGCTGATCTGCTCTGGTCCGGGAAAGTTCAGTGTCGATTACTGGCTTGCGGGCAAGTTCTTGGGGTGAACGGCCGACGAAGCAGGTTGTGGCTAGACTGTCAATGCGGAATCCATCAGGCTGAATTAAATACCATAAAAGAATGGCTCCTCAGGTAGGACTCGAACCTACAACCCTTCGGTTAACAGCCGAATGCTCTGCCATTGAGCTACTGAGGAGTGTGGCCTAGCGCAGCGGGAGCCGCGCTTGTATTGACCTAGCCATCATATCATTCAGGCGGCGTTGAAGAAAACCTGGCCCCCTGAACGAAGGTCACTCAAGGTTAGCCGCGCGGACAAGAAATTGCATTGGACAACAATAAGGCCCAAGGCGTAAGCCTTGGGCCTATCTGTGAACCCGCTATTACCGCTATTTCTTCGCAGTCACAGCCGTCTGCTCGGTGGACTGAGTCAGTTGCTGATCAATAAGACGATGTAAGGTCGCGTAGTCCAATGATCCGCTAATAAAGTGTCCATTGATGAAAAAGCTGGGCGTGCCGGTCAGTCCCAGTTTCACGCCTTCTTGGCGATCTTGTTGCACTGCGGCAGCCGTTTCGCCAGAGTCCAGACACTTGTCAAATTGCGCGCCGTCCAGACTTAGAGCCCGAGCCTGCGCTTTCAATTGGTCAATATCCAGTTCGTGACTGTGGAACACTTCATCGTGCATTTCCCAGAATTTCCCCTGTTTGCCTGCGCAGCGGACCGCCTCCGCTGCCTTTTCCGCATGCGGATGCATGGGCAGCGGGAAGTCTTTGTAGCTGACGGCTAATTTACCGCCGTAGTCTGCCTCAATCTTCTTGACGTCGGGGGCGACTCGCTGGCAATAAGGGCATTCGTAATCGGCGAATTCCACGAGCGTAACCGGAGCGGTTTTTGAGCCGTGTGTCTCGGCGTTTTCGAGTTCCACATTCGCTGTCGGTGGCGCCAGAGCAATAACGACGTTACCTTGCTCCCGCAATTTAGCGATATAAGCCGTGCGCAGGTGATCCGCGCGCACTTGACGAATCTTATCAAGAATCTTGTCACGGACCGACGCATAGGGCTGGTCCGTATCCAAGCCTTCGTAATAAACTTGCATTTGATCTTCCGTTGGATCTTTGACCTGCGACTTAATATCGCGATTTACCAATTGATCGACGGTCAGGTTTTCGCTCTTGGCTCTTTGCTCAAGCAGCGTCTTATCAATGAGATCTTCGAGGGCCTTACTTTGCGCCTGATAATAGGTGTAGCGCGCCTGGAGAAGTTTCGATGACTCGTCACGTTGCAAATCGCCGATCGTGAGTTTAACCCCACCAACCTCGGCCACCACCGTCGAATCCGTTTGGGCAAAGGCACCACATACCAGCGCGGCGAAAATGACGCCACTCCCTAAGATCGACCGAATATTCACGTTCCCCATGATCCCTCCCCGTTCGAGTTCCTGACTTAAGAATTGCTGCGTGAAAAAAAATCGCCAGACATCGGCAGATCTCCGCTGCCTGGCGATTACAGATTGCTTTCGTGGGGTACTGATGGGCCGCACCCCGCGAAGATGACGCTAGACTTCCTTACTCACCGGTGCCGCAAGTCAACAAGCCGGTGCCGCTGCCGACCAACTGAATGGCATAGCACTGCTGTTGCAACGCGGTGTATTCACTGGCGCTGAAGGTCGCATCTTGCGAGGAGCCTTCCGTCAGAGTTCCGTTGTTCTGGATGTGAGTCGTCCAAACGCGAACCGCAGGAACCGGATCGATGATGGTTCCACCACGGGTCTTGCCAGTCGGCAGCGGGCAAGCGCCGCCGGTGGTGGCTGCTGAAACGATCTTGATGTCGCCCGTGGTCGGAGCTTTTCCGTTCAGCGGGTTCGAGAGCAGATCGCCATTGACTGACAGGGTACGCAGATCGTCCGGGCTAACTGGACAGCTGCCGCACTCCACCAATTCTTCCTGCGAATCGAACACGAAAATGTCCGCGCACAGGTTGGCATAGGTGGTGCCGGGGTTGACGATGCGGACAGTCGCATCGGCCGATCCGCCAGCGTTCGCGAAATAATCCACCTTCAGGGTGTCCGCCGGTGGCGCAGATGCCGCCATAGCGACTCCCGCCATCAGCGTCAGGGCCGCAACAAGCGTAATTACAGACAGTACTTTTGTTCGTGACATGCTTCCTCCTAGAGATTGCGCCCGACCGGCTGGGGGAGGTTAGCTCGGCTCGTGAGGACGCTGCTGGAAATCTATATTGAACTGGAAGCTTTACAAGTCCCCAGGTTGCCTAGTCCGGATTCCTTACGCCGAGGAGCTAGCCCGATGGACTACGCCATGCCCATTACCGTTCCCGTTTTGGGAACCGGCTATCTTGCCGATGATGCCGGAACGCGTCGAAACATCCATCTTGACCATGACTAAGCGGATGAAGGCCTTGACCGTGTTAGGACTGATTTTCATGCGTTCCGCGATTTCCTTGCTGGTGAGGCCTTCCAGTAGCAAGCCCACGGTCTCCCGTTCCCTCGGGGTTAGCCCAAAGCGTTCAGAGATCTCCCGTACCGTCACCATGCCGTTGGAATTCCTCTCGAGCAGCAATACGTGGAGAGGCGTAGTTGCTTGATTCTCCCGGTCGCTCGAGTTGAGCTGAAAGAAACGGCAAAGATAGGTGCGGTTCTCCGAACGAAACTGGGTGACAAAACCCTTGCCTGCCGGCCCGCGACGATCCAGCAGGCGAGAGCGAATTCGGCTGCTCACCCATTCTTCCAAGTGAGCTATTTTTTCCGGCCGTTCCGGAAAAGTGAGTATGTGAATTGCTTCTGCATTAGAAGCCAACAAATTGCACGACGGATCGATTACCACTAGACCTGTTCGCGCAATCGCGCTTGGTGCAGCCAACTTCATATTGTGCATAGCATCTTCCCTGCATCCCCCTCTGCTGAGAAACGGATCCGGCCACGAGGCACAGGATCGCCAGCGGTTAAAAAGTTAGTCTCGTGTCCAGACGCGATTGCGCTTGATCCTGGACGAAGTGGCTTGGAGATAAGAACAAACATCATTCAAGTCTCATTCCGTTTCGATTTCAGCGTGCACACCGGAACGTTCACCGCGTACCTGTGACTTCCTTGGGGGAAGAAGTCAGGCCAGATACAGGTGTTACTGGGGGAGGCTTACTTGACCGCACGAAATTTTGGACTAATCATCCACCTCTTGTCAAGTCCTTACTGTTTAACAATTTACGCCTAATGCATTTGGATTAACCCGCAAGACTAAAAAAGGCGCGATTGGGGCCATTCTCGAGTAATGCGGCCTCGGCGGAATTTCTCGGACAGATCGGCAGTTTGAGAGTGCTAGAATTTTTAGGCACTAACGCAACTGAGGGAATTCATACATATGCAACTAGTGAGGACGCTCTATGTGGTTGTGGTATGCGCTGCATTGGCCCGGTCTCAATCTCCCGCGACACTCCCTTCTACGACAAAGCTTTTCGAAATAAACCAAGTCGGCAACAGCATCCATTTGACCGTGACCGGGGCTCGCCCGCTCGTCGCCGCACTGGATATTTTGCAGAACAAATATGGATGGTCCCTCAATTACGAAGATCCGCAATACATCGCGAAAGCTGACCTCATCGAATCGACTGATGCGCGCTACGCCAATACCGTCTCTGGCACCCGGACTCGTGTGCCAAATGGAGGGACTTTCACCGTAGACTTTCCTGCCGGCGATGCCTCCGGTCCAGACGAGGAGAAGACGCTGAAGATATTGATTGACGCTTACAACAAGACTTCCAATCCGGGACAGTTCGAGCTGCGCATGCAAGGCCAGCGCTTCGACTTCGTCGGAATCGCTGCCCGTGACGACTCGGACAAAATGAAGAAGCAGCCTCCACCACTGGACGCCGTTGTTGCGCTTTCCCCGCAGGAATCGCCGGCCATTGATGCGGTCAGATCAGTTTGCGAGCAAATCTCAAAGCTCACATCCCTGAACGTTAGCGTGGGCGTCTATCCGCAGAGCGTCTTTAACCGGCCGCTGAAAATCGTCGCGCTGGAAAAATTACCGGCTCGTGATGCGCTATACAGAATTTTTGCGACAGCTTTGCCGGGCAAAGAGAAAAATATCTCATGGCGGTTGCTTTTTGACCCTGATTCGCAGAGCTATGTGATTAACCTACATTTGCGGAAGTGACTTCGCCTCGAGTTCAATGCTGCGTTGTTTGACCTCAAGTCTGGCAAAATGTTATAAATGCTGGTTTTAGGTGCGGCTTCCAAGAGCGGTCTCTAGTCTTATATCTTGGGGCTGGCATTGATCCGACGCGGCCAAGCTCAGCACTCCTGATCATGTCGTGTGGTGGAAGCGTGTTCGGAAATTCCGGTAATACGCTCCGGTGTTCCCAATGGGGGCACAGGGCGGATTTATGTGCCGGAAGCAGGACTTGAAGACACGTAGTCATCCCAAAATCATGTTTCTCTGTGGAGGAGTTCCCATGCGCACGCTGCTTGCCGGTTTTGCGTCCCGAGCATGTCGAATGAGTAATCTGCTGACTGGCGTCATCGCCATTCTTACCCTAAGCGTTTCTGCCCTAGCCCAACCGGCCGAAGTCGGGGGTGAAGCCAGTCTGAAGCTTCCCGATCTTTCCACCGTAAACTTTCTCGGAATCGATGGCCACAAGCTTCTGCTGATCGGAATTCTATTCTGTATCTTCGGTCTCGGCTTCGGAATGGCGATTTACATGCGCCTGAAGAATCTGCCAGTTCACAAGGCCATGCTCGACATCTCCGAGCTAATTTACGAGACCTGCAAAACGTATCTGATCACGCAGGGAAAGTTCATCGTGTTGCTGTGGGCGTTCATCGCGGTCATTATTGCCGCCTATTTCGGCTGGCTATCGCCGGTGCCAGGGAAGTCAATTGCCTTGACGCTTCCTATTATTCTTGGATTCAGCTTAGTGGGCATCGCCGGCAGCTATGGCGTGGCATGGTTCGGCATTCGTGTTAATACTTTCGCCAACTCACGGACTGCGTTCGCCAGCCTTCGCGGCAAACCGTATCCGATTTATCAAATTCCTCTCGAAGCCGGCATGAGCATCGGCATGATGTTGATTAGCGTCGAACTGCTCATCATGCTCTTCATTCTTCTCTTCATTCCCGGCGATTATGCCGGCCCATGCTTTATCGGATTCGCTATCGGCGAATCGCTCGGCGCAGCTGCGTTGCGTATTGCCGGCGGCATTTTCACCAAAATCGCGGACATTGGCTCGGATCTCATGAAGATCGTCTTCAAGATTAAAGAAGACGATGCCCGCAACCCTGGCGTTATCGCCGATTGCACCGGTGACAATGCCGGCGATTCGGTTGGGCCTTCGGCTGACGGATTCGAAACTTACGGCGTAACCGGCGTCGCACTCATCACCTTCATTCTTCTTGGCGTAAAGAGCCCAACCGTTCAGGTCCAACTGCTGGTCTGGATCTTTGTCATGCGCATCATGATGCTGGTGGCGGCGGCGGTCGCCTACTTCATCAATGGCGCCATCGCCAAGGCCCGCTTCGCGGGTGCTGACGTGATGAACTTTGAAACGCCCCTCACTTGGCTGGTGTGGATTACTTCCATCGTTTCCATTGTTTTGACTTTCATCGTTTCTCACATCATCATCCCGGACCTGGGCGGGGATGGTACGCAATGGTGGAAGCTGGCTTCCATTATTTCTTGCGGAACGCTGGCTGGCGCCATCATCCCGGAACTGGTCAAAGTATTCACTTCGACCGGATCGCGCCATGTGAGGGAAGTAGTCACGTCAGCGGATGAAGGCGGCGCCTCGCTGGGTATTTTGTCGGGGTTTGTGGCCGGAAATTTCTCCGCTTACTATCTCGGACTCTCCATGGTCGTTCTGATGTCTATCGGCTACTACTTCAGTCTGATGGGCTTAGGGGCGATGATGATCGCGGCTCCTGTCTTTGCCTTCGGTCTGGTGGCGTTCGGCTTCCTGGGCATGGGGCCCGTGACCATTGCAGTGGACTCCTACGGCCCAGTCACGGATAACGCCCAGTCGGTTTATGAACTCTCGCTTATCGAGCAAGTCCCGAACATCCAGAGCGAACTCAAGAGCAAGTTCAATATCGCCGTGAACTTCGAGCGCGCCAAACATCTCCTCGAAGAGAACGATGGCGCCGGAAACACTTTCAAGGCCACGGCTAAGCCAGTGCTCATCGGAACAGCAGTCGTCGGCGCAACCACGATGATCTTCTCTATCATCATGGCCCTCACTGGCGGTCTCACCATGAACGTGGATAAACTTTCGCTCCTCCACGCTCCATTCATGTTGGGCTTGATCACGGGCGGCGCGATGATTTACTGGTTCACAGGAGCATCCACGCAGGCTGTCACGACGGGAGCTTATCGCGCAGTGGAGTTCATCAAAGCGAACATCAAACTCGAAGGCGTTGAAAAGGCTTCGGTCGAAGACAGCAAAAAGGTCGTTGAGATCTGCACCAAGTACGCGCAGAAAGGTATGTTCAACATCTTTCTGGCCGTCTTCTTTGCGACGCTGGCATTCGCCTTCGTCGAACCATTCTTCTTCATCGGCTATCTAATCTCCATCGCCATCTTCGGCCTGTATCAGGCCATCTTCATGGCCAATGCTGGCGGTGCATGGGACAACGCCAAGAAGATCGTTGAAGTCGAACTTCACCAGAAAGGGACGCCCCTGCATGATGCTACCGTTGTCGGCGATACGGTCGGAGATCCTTTCAAAGACACCTCTTCGGTCGCACTGAATCCGGTCATCAAATTCACGACTTTGTTCGGATTGCTCGCAGTCGAACTCGCTGTGAAGCTCACCGCCGATCAAGGTACCGGATTAGGCCGCGTGCTCGCGCTTGCTTTCTTTCTTGTCTCATTCTTCTTCGTGTACCGGTCGTTCTACGGCATGCGGATTGGAAAAGAAAAAGCGGCCTAAGGGATTTCAGGAAATCCCGGAAAAGCAAAACGCCATCCCTTGAGAGATAACGAGAGATGGCGTTTTGTTTTTGGTGTAATCGAGTTTATGTGGTGGCGCGGGCAGCTTCCAACGCTCGTTGAAGCG
The DNA here is from genome assembly GCA_049515835.1 of Terriglobales bacterium. Lineage (GTDB taxonomy): Bacteria > Acidobacteriota > Terriglobia > Terriglobales > Acidobacteriaceae > JAJPHW01. The sequence goes on along the minus strand of JBEKTR010000007.1, from coordinate 12,139 downwards.
CTAATAGTTCCTTCAACACTCCACGCAGTTTGGTCGATTCCAATGCATTCGCCCCGTCCGACTTCGCCTCTTTAGGATTGTCGTGCACTTCCATGAATACTCCGTCCACTCCAGCCGCGACGGCAGCGCGTGCCAGCACGGGAATGAATTCCGGCTGCCCGCCGCTCACTGCATGATCGCCATCGCCCGAGGCGGATGGCAGTTGAACCGAGTGAGTTGCATCAAAGACAACCGGCGCAAATTTCCTCATGATGGCCAACGATCGCATGTCCACCACTAAGTTGTTATAGCCAAAACTGGCGCCACGCTCGGTGAGAAAAACCTTTTCGTTGCCCGCGGTCTTGCATTTCTCTACGACACTACGCATGTCCCATGGTGAAACAAACTGGCCTTTTTTGATGTTGACCACGCGTTCCGTCATGGCCGCGGCCACGACGAGATCCGTCTGCCGGCAGAGGAATGCAGGAATCTGCAACACATCGGCTACTTCGGCCACTTTAGCCACGTCGTGGACGTCATGCACATCCGTCAGAATAGGAACGTTCACCTCGTTCTTCACTTTTTTCAGGATGCGCAGACCTTCGGCCAGACCAGGCCCTCGAAAACTGCGGATCGAGGTACGATTCGCCTTGTCGTAAGAAGCCTTAAAGATAAAAGGGACGCTCAAAGAGCGAGTCACGCCCTTGATGATTTCCGCCATGCGCATAGCATGGTCTTCGCTCTCAATCACACAAGGCCCGGCAATCAGGAAGAGATTCCCTCCCCCGACCCTTACATCTCCTACCTGAAAAGAAACACTCATGCTCGCTCCATAATTCTTTCCTTATGCTTCTGGAAAGCGACCACCTCAAAAATACACTAGTCGCTCCTCCCACCCCTACCCATGGGATGCACTTCTCCTTTTTTGCGCAAGCTTTTTCATCCTTGACGCTCCGAAAATTGGGCTGTATGCTCGTGCGCAGTTTGTTGCCACCTCGCAATTGGTCTCCCCAATTTCTACTTCAAATGGAGCACTCAGATGAAAGATTCTCCCGATGCAGAATCTCAAGCGGAGTATTCAGCCCAGACTAAGCCAGTTTGCACCCCTACCGAAATCGCGTCGCGTAGCCGCCGCAGCTTTCTGGGAAAATTGGGCGGCATGGCGTCCGTTGCCGCCGCGGCCGGAGTCATGACCACGCTGGAACCTTTGATCGCCGGAAAGGCGGGCGAGGCGCGCGCCGACGATATTGGGCCTCTGAGTGACCAGGCCCGCGCTGTAGCTTCTTACAATGTCCGCGTAAACGCGGCGACCAATCAATTCAATCTGCCTTTAGTGCAGCACCCGACCAACGGCGACGAGCAACTCTACGCAGACGAAGGCGCCAACTACAGCAAATGTCTGCCTCATGACAACTATGGCCGCGTTAGTCTTCCAGCTTATGCAAGCCTGATCAATGCGCTAACCACGGGGAACCCGTCTGACTTCAACAACATCATTCTCGGCGGTACTCGTACGTTGACCGACCCGCAATCTGGCTTGGCGTTTGATCTCGAAGGCACCGATGGACACAACTTAACCGTCGATCCCGCCCCCGTGATGGCCGGCCCTCAGCAAGCCGCCGAAATGGTCGAACTATACTGGGCGGCTTTGCTGCGCGATTTGTCGTTCAGCGCCTATGCAAGTAATCCGTATGCCAATCAAGCCGCTGCGGAACTCAATGGTTTATCCGGCTATACCGGACCACGAAACTCCAGCGGCCAGGTCACCACGAACGAGTTGTTCCGTGGCAACTTCGCCGGTGAAACGAGCGGGCCTTACGTTTCGCAACTTCTATTACTTCCTACTCTCTTCGGAGTTTTGCCAGTCACGCAAAGGTTCCAGACCTTCCTCGCCACGAGAGGTCAGGGAGTCGATTACCTCACCGACTTCGATTCCTTTTTGCTGTTGCAAAATGGCGGCAGCACCGGCGATCAATTGGTGTTCGATCCCATCCTGAGATACATCCGCAATGGGCGTGACCTCGCCGCGTGGACTCACGTTGACGTTCTCTACGAAGCTTATTTCCTGGGGTATCTGGTTCTATCGAGCCTCAACATCCCGTTGAATCCTGGCAATCCTTATGCGGGCAATCTCACGCAGACAGGATTTGGAACTTTCGGAGGGCCTGACTTCGCCAGTACCCTCGCGGAAGTGGCCACTCGCGCCTTGAAAGCTGTGTGGTTCCAGAAGTGGTTTGTGCATCGCCGCGCTCGGCCAGAAGCCGCGGGCGGAATCGCGCAACTAATTCAAACCGGCCAACAAGCCTACACAGACGTCACCCTGGGCAGCGACTTCCTGAATTCCAAAGCTCTTTCGTATGTCTGGAAAGAACACGGAACCTACCTTCTACCGCAGGCGTTCCCCGAGGGTTCGCCTACGCATCCCTCCTATCCGACGGGTCATGGGGCCGTGGCAGGAGCGTGCATCGCCGTTCTGAAGTTTTTCTTTGACGGAGTGAATGGCACTATCAACAATCCGATGATGCCGAACGCAACCGGGACCGCGCTTGTTCCCTACACCGGTGGCCCATTAAATGTGAATGGAGAGTTGAACAAACTGGGCCACAATATTACATTCGGTCACGGAATCCACGCAGGTATCCACTACCGCAGTGATAGCGACGAATCGTTGAAACTGGGCGAGGCGGCGGCCATCAGCGTTCTGCAAGATCGCGCGGCGATGTACAACGAGCCGTTCTCAGCGAACTTCGTTAAGTTCGACGGAACTATCGCCACGATTACCAACCAGTCGTAATGCATAGTCAAAGAGGGCGGAGAGAAATCTCCGACCTCTGCGATTGGAACTTACTCGTGGTTTTAGAGACTTACTCGGTCATGCCGATTTTCTGCGGGCGATGAAACAGCTCCGCTGATGCCATTTCTTGCTTAGCCCGGCGCTTTGAACCACTTTCGTACGCCGCTCCCACAAAGGCTTTGAACAGAGGATGGGGCTCGAGCGGCTTCGACTTGAACTCAGGATGAAACTGGCATCCGATGAAATGCGGGTGATCGGGCAACTCCACCATTTCCACGTAGGTACCATCGGGAGTCGAACCGGAAATTTTCAACCCGGCCGCGGTCAACGGTCCTTCATACTCCCGATTGAATTCATAACGATGGCGGTGGCGCTCACTGATCTCTGCTTCGCCGTAAATCTTGTAAGCCAGTGTGTTCGGTTCAATTTTGCAAGTCCATGCTCCCAAACGCATGGTGCCGCCCAGTTCTTCGACGCCTCTCAACTCGCGCAACTTGTAAATCACGCGATGCGGCGTTGCGGGATCAAATTCGCTCGAGTTTGCATCATTCAGTCCAACGACGTTACGGGCAAATTCAATGCACGCTGTCTGCATGCCCAGGCAAATGCCGAAATAAGGAATTTTATTCTCGCGGGCATAGCGAATCGCAATCAACATGCCTTCAATTCCACGCTTGCCGAAGCCGCCCGGCACCAGCAAGCCGTCATAATTTTGCAATTGCTCTTCGGCCGCTCTGTCGCCGGCTTCCAAGCCTTCCGCTTCGATCCAATTCACTTGCAGTTTCAGGTTGTGCGCGAGCGCGCCATGGACCAATGCTTCTTTTAGCGATTTGTATGAATCTTCGTACTCGACGTATTTACCGACGATGCCAATGGTGACGTCAGCTTTCGGGTTATAGACACGCTGCACAAGTTCTTCCCACTTATGCATGTCGCGATCTTTGGCTTCGACGTGCAAATACTTCAGCACGAGCGTGTCAACACTTTCTGCGGCAAAGTTGAGTGGAACTTCGTAGATGGAAGCGACGTCTTTTGCGGTGATGACCGCTTCTTCTTCGACATTGCAGAAGAGCGCAATCTTCGACTTAATGTCTTTGGACAAGAACCGGTCGGTTCGGCACAAGAGTATGTCCGGCTGAATTCCAATGCTGAGCAGTTCTTTCACCGAGTGCTGTGTAGGCTTTGTCTTCAATTCTTGCGCCGCCGCGATAAACGGAACCAGCGTGACATGCACAAATACCGTGTGCTCGCGGCCCAACTCCTGCCGCATCTGACGGATCGCTTCCATGAACGGCAGCGACTCGATGTCGCCGACCGTTCCGCCAACTTCTACGATCGCAACATCCACATCCTGCGCGACTTTCTTCATCGCAGCCTTGATTTCATTAGTCACGTGCGGAATCACCTGCACCGTCTTACCCAAATAATCTCCGCGGCGTTCTTTGGCGATGATCTGCTCGTAAATGCGGCCGGTCGTCCAGTTGTTGTCACGAGACAACTTCGCATGGGTGAAGCGCTCGTAGTGGCCGAGATCAAGATCGGTTTCCGCACCATCGTCGGTGACGAAAACTTCGCCGTGCTGAAACGGCGACATGGTGCCGGGGTCAACGTTCAAATACGGATCGAACTTCATCAGGTTGACCTTGAGTCCGCGGCTCTCCAGCAGGCAGCCAATCGAAGCCGCCGCCAGTCCCTTGCCCAAGGAAGACACAACTCCGCCCGTTACAAAGATGTACTTGGCCGACATCTGCGCGTCACCTCAAATTGTTTTGGAAAGTTGTGCAGGCTGGGTTGCACAATCAATTATGCCAGAAAAGTTATGGGAGGCGAAGCGAAAATCTGGACCTTTGCTCCTTTAGAAAATTGTCGCAAGACTTACCCAGTTTTCACAGAAATCGGCCGATCTATCTGCGTCTTCAGAACAATAGTCGTCTCAGTCTGTTCAACACCCGGTATCTGGCGCAACTGTTCGGTCAACTTCAATAAATCTTCGGTTTTGCCGACCCGCACTTTCAGCATCATGGCTAACTGCCCGGCAACGGAGTGACATTCTTCGATACAAGGGATCGCCAACAATCCGTCGAGCAATTCCGAGCATGGCCGCGTCGCGCGTACACCCACAAACGCCACCACGCCTAAGCCCACTGCGGACGCGTCGAGCTCGATCGTCCATTTCCGGATTATTCCTTCCTTCTCCAGCCTGCGCAAGCGTTCATGCACCGACGACGGCGCGAGTTTCACCAGGCGCGCCAGGTCTTCGAGCCGCCGCGAGGCATTCTGCTGCAAGGCATCAATTAAGACGAAATCTTTTTTGTCCAGTTCCATATCTGGTCTTCTCTAGATTCTGCGCCGAATATATTTCGGCATTAGCTAATACTATCAATACTTATTTCTACATATACATACATATCCCAATCTAATTCCATAAGGAGATTCCACCATGCAAGCCCTTCTTGTCGTCGACGCCCAGAACGAATTTTCCGCCAAAGGAAAGCGACCCGTTCCTAATCACGCCGAAGCCCTTCAGCGTATACAACTGCACGTCGAGCAAGCTCGCAAAGAAAAGCGCCCCATCGCCTGGATTCGTCACCACAACCGCCCGAATGAATCGCCCGCGTTTATGCCGGGCACGTGGGGAGCGGAGCTTTCGCCGGGACTTGGCGAAACCACAGGCTTCGGCCCGGAGAAATCGTTCGTCAAAGATGTATTCGGAGCGTTCACCGGAACGGCAGTCGAAGAATGGCTGCGATCGTTGGGTGTGAACCAAATATTGATCGCCGGCTTTTACGCGCACATGTGTGTTTCGACCTCCTCCCGTGAGGCATTAATGCGCGGGTTGGACGTCGCGATTGATCCGCTTGCGACAGGCTCCTGCGATCTGGAGGATGAGGTTTTGGGCCGCCAATCTGCCGATGAGGTTCGCCGCTCCGCTTTGCTTCATCTGAAGCAGATGGGGGTTAATATCCTGCGGGAAGAAATCACCGCAGACGTCGTTGCGTAAATCCGTGCTGCACAATTTTTCAATGCTTATGCAATTCCAACCCGAACGAGGGCGAAGTACGTGTTCCCGTGATCTTGATGGGCAATTGCGTTTTCCCTTCTTTGCGAAAAACCGGATCGAACGGCTTTAACAATAGCGATTTCACGCCCGTTACCATTTGCGAGGGTTTGGCATCGAGGATTGCCATGCCGTGAAAATCGAGATTTTCGCTCGTCAGACCGTAGGTTCCATCCACTTGGATCCGCGCGCCCGTAACCCGGAAACTGAGCCCTCGAAACGTAATCACCGCATTGCTTAGGACGAAATTCCCTGCCAACGCGGAAACGGCGCTTCCCGCGTCTTCATCCTTCGGCTCTCCCTGCGCCCTTCTGCTAAGGCCTTGCACTTTTTCGCTGACGGCTTCATCGGTAAAACGCGCCTTCTCGACTCCGAATTGGCCCTTAAGCTTCAACCGATCAACGATCTCATCGTCTCCTGGCGGGAGATCGAAATGGGTTTTCAGGCTGACCGATCCTGTCATGAGAGGTTTGTCACCTTTAACCCCAAGTGCAATTAAGTCTTCCAATCTTGCATTGCTCGCAGCCACGTCGAGAACGATCTCGCGTCCTTTTGTGGTGAAGGCCTTCACCACGCCTCCGTTCGCGCTCAGTGTCGAATGCCCAAAATAGGCGAGCACCGGATGCAGCAATGTATTGCCGTTCGTGCCATCCACGGTCGCGTTGAACTTGGTTTTCAACATCATGGGATGTCCGCTGATTTTGACTTCAAAATCCGGGACCGTGGTCTCGCCTTCGACTTCAATCCTCTCGAGAATCCCGCCGAACTTGCCCTCCGACGAAAGAATCCCCGAAATGCCGCGGAAAACACCCAAATCGGCGTTCTCGAACGTGTAAGACGCCGAGAGTGGCGTCGCTCGTGGATCTTCAATATTCCACGGCCCGAATTGCCCTTGCGCAGCGATTTCCCCCGGTGGGGTATCGTTCGTCAGTGCCGCCTGGAAAGGTACCGACCGTCCCAAGCCCACCGAATGCATGGTCAGCCGATGAATGAGAAAAACATGTGGTGACTTTTGCGGGTCGTTGGGAAGAATTTCGAGTGTGGCATCGTCCGAAATCAATTCGTCCACTTGGACCGGAATGTCCCGCGTCTTCCGCGACGGCGGCAGCGGCTCTTTGCCTCGGGGCGGCATGTGAATCTCAAGCCCACGCAGCTTCACTAACTGTAAGTGCCACGGCTCTCTCAGAAACATCCGCCAGCTCTCGCTGGCCCAGAACTCGGGAATTACAATCAGCGGCGGTACGTCAGTTCGCCCGTGATGACGCAATTTGAGCCCCGTTCCATGTAACGAAATCGACGGAGAAAGAGACACTTGCAAATCCTGGATTTCAGCCTCACTGTCAAACCGGTTCTCCAGCATATTGATCACTTGTTGGCGCATCCATGGGTTCAGGCGGTGCGCGGCCCATAAGAGCACACCCACCGCAAAAACGAAAACAATCAGCAAAACAATGGCGACTCTGTAAATTCGACTCTGCGGAAATTTCATCGACCCTTTCGATGCCAACAACACACTCCGCTACTGTATCGCAGGCATCGAAAATTGAACGCCGAAGGTGATGGATCGGAAGAAGACTTCAGATATCAAAACAAAAAAACTGGGAGCCGTCTTCACGGCTCCCAGCAACTAGTTACGGTCGTTGGTCTTTTTCCCGCGAACGACGAATTTCTTATTTCGCCGTCACCAGCGAGTGCGTGATCGCGTGCACAGAAAGAGCAATACGGTTTTGCACGCCCACTTTGCGCATCAATTTTGCTACGTGCGCTTTCACCGTCCGCTCTTCAATGCCCAGCGCCGAGCCAATCTCTTTGTTCGAGCGGCCTGCCACCAGCATTTCCAGGACTTCTTTTTCGCGATCGGTAAAGGTCACGCGGCCGTTGGGAAATACACGTCCCGGCGACGAACTCACGCGTTCAATAAACATCGAAAGAACTTTACGCGGCGCCCATACCGAACCCTGATGTACGATGCGAATCGCCTGCACAAACTCCGCTGCGTCGGCGGCTTCATCCACGTAGCCCTTCGCTCCAGAAGCAATCGCCTTCAAAATCGTCTCTTCATCCACACCCGACCCGGTCACGATAATGCGCAAATCCGGTCGCGTTGCTTTCATGCTCGCCATCAGATCGAACAGGTTCTGCCCATTGCGGTTGCCCAGAAGCACGAGATCGATATTTTCGATAGACGCAAGATCCGCCAGCGACGCTGACAACAACTCGAAATCGCTCTCGGCATCGAACAAGGCGCGAAATCCTACAAAGCGCAAGGGATCGCTCTCGACGACGGCAATCCGAATCGCCGGCTTTTTCGCGGCTACAGCTTTCATTGCAGTTCCTGCCTTCATGGGCACACTCCAAGTGATTTCCGTTAGGATAAAGGCTGGCGCACTCGCTGCAAAGAATAGTCACACGTTTACAATTACCGCAGTAACATGAAGAATTCATTCATGGTGGTAAGGGCTAAAACAGGAGACATACCCATGAAAACCGGCATGAACCGGGCAAAACAGGCTGTGGGAGTGGCTTTGGTGGCTGTTTTATTGGCTGGAATCGCGTCATCCCAGACCCCTCCAGCCCCTTACCAGCCGAAATATCACGGCGATCCCGCCCGCAGCGAGTCCGAAGCGCTGGCTCTCGGCTACATGCGCACCGTGCTCCGCGCCCAGCATACTTACAAAACCAAAAATAATGATAAGTACGCAACCACTCTTGCCAGCCTCGTCCACATTGGCTCCTTCACCAAGCGTATGACCCAGACCCAGCAAGGGGACTACACGGTGAGTTTCCACACCCGGAAAAACGGAAAAGACGGCAAAGACGGATTTGAACTAACAATGACTCCCAACCAAATTGACGCCACGCACCGGTCTTTCTATGCCAACGAAGACGGCGTCATCCACGCCGACGAGCAGGGTGCCGCGACGGAAGCTTCGCCCAAGGCGTAGTGGTTGGCTCCATATTTGGACTGTTGGAAACGTAACTTGTGGTAGCCTTGTGTCGCGCTCTTGGCATGGCGCTCTCCCCTCGCCGCGCGCTCGAAATTTTCGTCGGAGTCGTTCAATGGTATCTAAGAGCTTGGCGCCGATTCTCTTTGCAACGGTCTTGCTCCTCTCACTAACCACTAATTCATATGCTGCCGGAGTTGAAAAGACGATTCACCTCTTTCAAGCCAAGCCAGGTGCGACGCCCTACGGAAGCCTTATATCGGACGCCGTAGGAAATCTCTATGGAGTGACGGCTTTCGGAGGACACGGTTGTGGAACAGGGTGTGGCACCGTATACGAGATGTCTCCATTGGCGGGCGGTGGGTGGAATTTTAGTACCCTTTACGCCTTCAAAGGTGGGAAAGACGCTGCGAATCCGATAAATGCGCTGGTTTTCGATAGTACGGGCAATCTGTATGGTACTGGCCCGGTCGGGGGTGCGAACAACGAGGGCGCGGTTTTCGAGTTAACGCCTGTGACGGGTGGAGGTTGGTCAGAGAGCGTGATTTATAGTTTTGGGGCACACCCGGAGGATGGCGCGCTGCCAGCGGCCGGGTTGACCGTTGATCAGTCCCGCAATCTTTACGGGACAACCGTCAACGGTGGAAGCTACGGTTATGGAACAGTTTTCGAACTGGTTCCATACTCGGGCGTGTGGACCGAGAGCGTGCTCTACAATTTTCAAGGACAGAATTCACTTATATTCGACGGTGGAAACCCCTATGCTCCGCTCACCCTCGACAGCGCAGGTAACTTATACGGCACTACGTATAACGGCGGATTCCCGGGCAACGGCACGGTTTTCGAGTTGACGGCGACGGGAAATGAGTGGTCAGAAAAAATTCTGTATCAGTTCGATGGCTCACCAGATGGTGCGCGCCCCATGGCCGGTGTGACGTTTGATCCGTTTGGAAACCTATATGGAACAACCTATTCCGGAGGCGGCCTGGAGCAATCCGGAACGGTATTTGAATTATCTCCAAGCGGCGGAGGCGATTGGATCGAAACTGTTTTACATAGGTTTGGCCCCACGCAGAATGACGGCGGGCAACCGGTGGCGGCTCCCATCCTAGATGCGCAGGGCAATCTTTACGGTACCACTGGTAGTGGGTCTCCCGAGCTTGGTCCGGGAACTGCGTATCGACTCTCCCTAAACGGAAGCGGACATTGGGTCGAAAGTCGTTACAACTTTTCGGGTGGAATTGGGGGAGAGTATCCGTTGGGTGGCCTCATTTTCAACGGTACGGGTGAACTGCTGGGTACGACCGCGTACGGCGGGGACGGGGCTGGTTCGGGGTACGGGCTAATATTCCAGATCAAGCCTTGAGAATTTGTAGCGCACCGCTCGTGCACTTCTACTCAGGGCGCGACCCGCTCTTTCACCAAAAAACCCGCCTTCTGGGCGGGTCCTTGGAAGTGTGGAGAGAAACAACTAAAACGTGAAACGAGCTTAAAATAGCGACCCTCCTGCGACAATACAGGGGAAACTGTATTCTTTTCTGAAGGTTTTTCTCGAGTCATTAACTGCCAGGCTTTACTTCCGTAGCCTTGCCGTTCTGGAAAATCACTACCAAGGGTTTTCCGCCGTTTGCGTAATGCACGGTTTTCGTAGAAGTCTCTTCCGTAGACTCCGGCATGCCCATTCCAACCGCAAATTCAGCCTGCAATTCGTTCATTCCCGGCTTGACCTCATGTTGATCCACGGCGGTCCAGACGCCGGGCGGCCAATGCTGGTAAAGCTCATGCGGGTCCTGAATGAAAACAATATTGTCCGCATAAATCTGATAATCGCCATCCTGCTCGACCCCGACCGGGAATGCATAGGCCTTCCCGTCTTTTTCAAACACCGCCATCACCTGTTTCGAACCTTTCGGCGGCGTGTCGGCAATCACTTTGGTGATTTGCAGCTTCTCAAGCGGAAGCAACAAGCCCGCTTCGTGAGCAAAATTCACGCGCTGCGTAGCGGCATTGTAGGGATAGTAAGTGTAGCGGTAACCCTCCTTCACCCAAACGGGCTGGTTCTTGAGTTGCTGCGCCGATTTCAAGTCGTAAGCATGAAGCCGTTTCGGCACGACGTAATAGTCTTCGGGCAGGGCAACTTCTTTGTTGGGCGCGGGCGGTTTGTTGGCCTCTCGCCGCGCATAGAGGATGTATCCCGTGCGAAAGGTCACCACCAGCAGCAGCAATCCCAGCGCGACTTGGATCTTCTGTTTCGTAGTCATGAATGAAATCTCCACCTAGGGTGGCGCTTTTTTTTGGCGCTGTTGCGAAAGTGTGGGCAAGCGCACCCGCGATTTGCGTTAAACTTAGATGCAGGAGACTCCATGCCCACCCTCACGCAGGACGAAATTCTCAGCGCGCTCAAGTCCTGTTACGACCCTGAAATTCCCGTTAACATCGTTGACCTGGGCTTGATTTACGAAGTCGCCATCGCGCCCACCGGCCCAGAAAGTGACGCTCAGCAGGACGTCACCGTAAAAATGACCCTGACCTCGCCCGGTTGCCCAGAGCACGTCAACATCAGCGCGCAAGTGAAAGCCCGGGTCGAGCAGATGCCCGGCGTCCGCAACGCCACAGTCGATATTGTGTGGGAACCGCAATGGGGCCCGGAACGGCTTAGCGCCGCCGCCCGCGAACAATTAGGAATCGAAGCCTAATCATCCGATCTACACTTTTTCCGGCGGCGTGTACTCGTGCCGCGACTGGATCGCAATCCGGCCAAGCTGCGTGGCTAACTTAAAGATGCCGCCGGCGCGGATTAATGTGGGCACGCCGCTTCGAATCTCGGCAAACGCTTCGGGATATTCCGTCGCCAGCGCCGCCAGGCCGGTTCCCGCCGCTACAAATCCCGCCGCCTTTTTTCCCTTAAGAAACAGAATTGCGCTCGTCCCCGCCGCGCTCGCAAAAAGAATTCGCTTCCAGTGCTTCATGCCAGAACTCCAATCTCTTTGGGAGTAGTCATTTTCGTCGTACTAATATAACGCTTGCGCCATGCTTTATACTTTCGGCCAATCTCTTATCGAGTTTGCCAAGGCCACTCTTATGATGCGCAGAGCTATGATGCACAAACGCCGTGCCGCTGTTCGGCTTCTAACGACAATTCTCGTTGTGTGCACTCCCGCCTTCGCCCAAAGCAAACCTCGCGCCCGCGATCTCGGTGTCCCCTTCGACGGTACACCGGGCGCCCTCGACTCGATCACCGACATCAAGGGCATCGAAGTAGGGTATGCCACGCTGATTTCCGGCGAAGGCAAGCTGGTCGTGGGCAAAGGCCCGGTACGCACCGGCGTCACTGCGCTCTTCCCTCGTGGCCACGCGTCGAGC
>JBEKTR010000006.1:0-33133 GCA_049515835.1 Terriglobales bacterium | reverse complement strand
ACCGGCATGCGGGTTACACTCAGACCCATGCGCTGCAACTCGGTGAAAAGAAAATTGCCAACTCTTTTTTCGTTACCGGTGATGGATTCAATATCCACCAGTTGTCGCGTAAGGCGCACCAGATCCATTTGCATCGCTCAAGAATAAACTATGCCTCGGGGTGCAATTCTGACGGCGGCTGCTATTCTGGTGCTGCCGCATGTCTGCCGCGTCCATTCGTTCCTTCACGCTGAAAGGTCCCGCCGGGAACCTTGAAGCGCTGCTCAACCTGGGTGCGTCTACGGCCACGCATGCTGCGCTGGTGGCCCATCCGCATCCCATGTTTGGCGGCACGCTGCACAACAAAGTCGTATTCCATGCCATGAAGGCCCTGAACAGCTTTGGCTGGCCGGTGCTGCGCTTTAATTTTCGTGGTACGGGATTAAGTCAGGGCGAGCACGACCATGGCCGTGGCGAAGTGGACGACGTTCGCGCTGCCCTCGACTGGCTCGATGGAGAATTTCATCTTCCCTTGATTTTTGCCGGATTTTCTTTTGGCTCCGCGGTCGGCCTCCAAGCCGCGTGTCCCGACGAACGTGTGCGAGCCTTAATCGGCCTCGGCCTGCCCGTCTCGCCCATTCAGGGTCGCAATTATGATTTTTCTTTCCTCAAAAACTGCGGCAAGCCGAAGCTTTTTATGAGCGGAGCCTACGATCAGTTCGGACCGCCTTCGCAGTTGCAGGCGGTGGTGGATTCTTTGCCGGAACCGCGCAAGCTGGTCATCATTCCCGCCGCTGACCATTTCTTTGAAGGGCAACTCCCGCACATGCGTGAGGCGCTCGAAAGGTGGTTGCGCGAAACTATCTTGAGTGAAGCGATGTCGCGCGAAACGATCTCATAACGGAATTGATTCCCGCCCAGATTGGGACGAACGTTTCTTTTTTCTTCTTTGTTTTCTTTTGATGGCTGTTGCTCCCCGGTTTGCTCAACCACTTGTCTGCAATTCCGCGCCAAAAGCAAAGCGGCGCCTTCGGATTCTGACTTTTGCTTTTCCTTTGCCTTTGGCAATCCGTTTGCATAATCCCTTCCGTGTGTGCCGAGAACTCGCTGCATGGCTGAAGGCATACATACCGGAGGTTTCAATGATCAATTTGAACGAAATTAAAATCACCTCACGCGATGAGCAGGTTCTAAAGTTGCTTGTGCAGGGTTGCAGCAATAAAGAAATTGCAGCCCAGTTACGTATCAGTCCCCGCACCGTAAAACAACATTTGCGTACTCTTTTTCTGCGCGCCGGAATTCGCGATGGCCGCAAACGCGTGAAACTGGCAACCGCCATGTTTCAAAAGGAGCAGATGAAACATGCCTCCCTGTGATGCTTTAACCTTCAAGGAAGTCGAAGTCTCGATTCTGGTATGGGAAGGTCGCACGAACCGCCAGATCGCTGTAGTGATTGGTACAACCGAGCAGGTCATCAAAAATTACTTGCGGGGCATTTTCGACAAGCTTGGGGTGTGGAACCGCCTGGAACTGGCCCTCTATGTCGCGGCCCACGGCGGCACCAACTGGAGACAACTTTCGGCGTTTTCGCGAGCCCGTGACGTTGTCTCGCTGTCGGGCGGTGCAAAAGCTTTGCGTCCGACGGGTTCCTGAAAGGTACGCATCATGCGCCCAATGCGACAGCTGGCTAACGTTTGTTTTTTTGTAGGAATGCCCTCAGCGCCGATGTCTCGGTTTCTGAGACATCAATGAACCGAATGCCGACGCCAAATCCAGGGGTGCTGCTGGCGACTTCGCCATGCACCCACATTTTGGCGCCGTCAATCCAGAGACCGACCCTCAGTTTTTCGTCCTGCTTCAACGGGATGGCCATCTCCACAAAGCACCCGCCTTCACTAAGATCCGCCGAGTTGGCCCAGATCGGCGCGCCGCCCTCGGGTTGAAGTTCGACCGAGAGCACCACCCGAATCCGCGGAGTCTTTCGCCGTTCTCCCGACTGCCACTTGTATTGGTCTTGCGCCGGTTTGGGGAATGCTACTTCCCAAAGTGGTTTTTCGGGAGTTAGGTTGAGCAGGCCGAGACGGTTTGCCATCGGCGTACCCGCCTTTCCAATCCACTTGATGCGGAAGTGCACTTTCTTTTGCGCATAGGTCAAGCCGATGATCTCATCAACTTTAAGCTCCGCCTGTACTCCCGCCAGCTGCACGCCATCCTGGCTGACGTCCAGCGTGTTAACGGTTTCCGAGAAAATCTTGCCCTGCGCGTCGGTGCCAAAAATCCGCACCGGAACTTTCAGTTCGATGCGCGGCTGGTGTCGTGTCCCCATAAAGGTCGATTCTTGTTTAGGTTACGGTTTAAGCGTGAATGCGAACAGATGATACGGCAAACGCCGCGAACTTCCAAATGCACCGAGGAGTCCGACGAACCGCCGGCGTTCGGTCGCGGCCTCCGCCAATTTCGGCATTAGGATGCAAAAGCTTGCAGTCACGCGCGCAATAATCGCCAGGGGTTCGCTCAAATTCAAGGAATTAAGCCAGTTAGCCCGCTATTCGCGGCCATCGAATTGCAAACAGAGTAATGGAGTAACCGTTGTTTCAGGGGATTTTGATCCCGGAGATTTGATCTCAACGAAGATGGGGCGGGGAATGGCGTACACAGAAACTTTTTGGATGGCATGCGATTCTACCGAGCAGCTGCGCGCCGAATATGGCCCTTTCCATACCCGTTCCGAAGCCGAACTCGAAGCCCGCAAGCTGGGTTTCTGCTACGTCCTACGCTACGAACACGTCATCGGCGAAAAGGAAGAAATTCAGGAAGTGCGCTGCATTTTCATCGAATTAGCGCCGGCCGTGGCCCGCGCCTGGCGGCGTTTGCATACCCGTTGCGCTACCTGCGGCGAATCCGCCACGCATGAAGAGAGCTGGCGCGCCGAAGTCTGGGCCGACATTCACGAGTTTGAGCATACCCGGCACCGCGTGCGGCTTTTCGAGCAAACCCGCAATGAAGGCTTAAAAGAAGTCGGCGATTGGCGCAAGAACTGCGCTTAATATCGTCGCGGGCTCCCTTCAAATTACAAGTCCTTTGCACCCCGAATGGGTGCGGGGCTGCGAGCCGCCAGCTTATACTGCCGAACAGGTTCGTCGCTCGAGTCATTGGCTTTCACCCTCTTAAACATGAAGACACGAAAGACGCAGCCTCGAAGATCAAGACGGTCATCGACCCGACACAGCGGAGCGAAGGCAAGCTTCGAGGGCGAAGGCTGCCATTGCCTCAACCACAAGCGGCACTGGTGAGTACCTGTCCGTGTTGATTCGCAATTCTTCAAGTAGTAGGCTTGAACGAGCCAGCGTTCGTCCGCA
Source organism: Terriglobales bacterium (assembly GCA_049515835.1). Classification (GTDB taxonomy): domain Bacteria; phylum Acidobacteriota; class Terriglobia; order Terriglobales; family Acidobacteriaceae; genus JAJPHW01. The sequence continues at coordinate 29,795 of JBEKTR010000006.1, read as the reverse complement.
AGCATCGTGCATACGCCGGTACAAAGGATGTTCATGAACGCCAGCCCTATTTCGAAGCTCCTTCTCCTGACAGCTTGGACATCTGCATATTTGTTGATTGCCGCGATAACGGCATTCCCCGCGGCGGCGCAAACCACCAACACATTCACTGAATGGACAACATCGTCCTCCAGCAGCCAGCCCTTGCATGTAATCAGCGCGGGCCCGACGCAGATTTACTTCACGGAGAGCGCGAGGAACCGGATCGGCAGCCTCAATACGGCCACAAACACCGTCAACGAATGGCTCCTGCCTCCGGGCGGCATACCCCACGGGTTGGTGCTGGATTCAAACAGCAATCTGGTGTTTTGCGCGGTAGGAGGGGATTATCTTGGAATTCTGAACCCATCCACCAACCAGCTCACCGAATATCCGATGCCGACCGCGGGCGGGGGAAGCATCCATCTGGACACGACGGTGTCTGGAGCGGGGACGCCTATTTATTTTCTGAGCGAATCGACAGGAAACAAGATTGCCATGGTCGATCCATCTTCACCGACGCAAGTCACCGAGTGGACGGTTCCGACCGCGGCCTCCAACCCGCGCGGGGTTTCCATTGGCCCGGCCGATGGGCCCGGATGGCAGGTGTATTTCGTCGAATTGAACGCGCATAAAATCGGCATGCTGGACACCTTTACGAACCAGATTACGGAATGGCTTCTTCTCCATGTGCGGCAGGCGGAGCATATTCATTACGTGCCGAACTCGAACGGAGTGGGAGGGTTGGTATATTTCGGAGACTTGGCCGATAGCTACGTGGGCGTGCTTGATCCCGATTCCACCAATAGCACGGAAACCCTGTGGACCGCTCCCACGAGTCCTGCGGGGGTCGCCGATGTGCTGGTCGAGCAAGGCACTGATCCGCAGATCTATTTCTCGGAAAGGACTGCGTCACAGATCGGATTTTTGGATACTTCGCAGAATCCAGGAACGGTTTACTCAATCACTAACGTCGTGACCAATGCGGTTACGCTAACCCAAACCGCGGTGACGCCTGAGATTTATGACCTTACGAAGGCAGCGATCACAGCGGTTGTGATCCCGGTGGTAACCAATGTCCTCGGAACGACGACAAACGGGTTCACGGAATGGCCCATTCCTACGCCTAATAGCGGGCCGTTGGGAATCGCCGGCCTCGGAACGACCTCTGTGATCTTCGCGGAATATAACACTGGCAAAGTGGCCATCATGGCGCCGTCGAGCCCGGTAGGCCGCCCGAAAGTCTCCGCCTCCAAATAAAAAAGCCGCCCGCATCGGGCGGCCTGGTGATGGAAACATATCAAGCCGCGGATGAGCGAACTGATTCTCCTGCCAGCGGCTGCCATAGCAATCATCTCTGGCCGAAAACCACGAACACGCCCGTCCCGCAAGGTCACTTCGAAGCACGTCAATGGTTACTATGGTAAGGTCTATGACCTATTTTTCACGCCGCGTCTGCAACCAATCAAGGGACACTGGTAGCAGGCAATCGCCTGCGGCAAACGGCTCTTGATGCGCGCCTTTTGGCGCGTCGTGGGCTGAGGCGAACGCCCCGAAGTGGGGATAACCATGTCATCTACGAACGAGCAGGCAACCACGCAGGCTGGCTCAAAGATGTCCGCGCCTTCCATGCTGGCGCGGGCGGAAGAAATTCAGCGGCAAATTCAGGAAATCACCGGGCGCGACTGGCAACTGTGGTCGATTGGTTTGTTGATGATTGTGGTCCTTACCACGGGCTTGCTGTCGCTGATTTTGCCCAACGTGGTCTGGGCGCAGCGCGTCATTCACATTGAACAGGCCTATCTGCCGCAATTATTTTTTGGGCTCATCTCCCTGATCCTGCTCTTCAATCTTTACCTGCTCTCCCAGAAGCTCACCCTGAATGCCACCCGCCGCGCATTAATCAACGAACTCGTGCTCAATGAACGATTGGAAAATCTTTCGTTGATTGATCCTTTGTCGCAATTGATGAACCGCCGCGCCTTGAATGAAGTGTTGCCGCGGGAAGTGGCCCGCGCCAATCGCATCGGCAGCACCCTCACGTTGATGGCGCTTGACCTCGAGAATTTCAAGTCCATTAACGATCTCTACGGCGCAATGGAAGGGAACCTGGTGCTGGTGGAGTTCAGCCGCCTGTTGAAAACCGTGTTTCGCGGGGCCGATGTGGCTTTCCGCCAGGGGGGCGACGAATTTCTGGTGGCCATGCCCGACACCACTGAATCAGAAGCCGATTTCCCTTTGCAACGCCTGCTACGCATGGTGGAAGAGTGGAACTCGGCCAATGGGAAAGATTACAAGATGTCGTTCAACTACGGCGTTTCCTCCTATGTAACAGGCAGCGACGTTGCCGACACGCTGCGCGCGGTCGATCGTAAGCTCTACCAGAAGAAGCACCACCTCGTGCCCGTGTTCTAGGCGGGCGCGGGCGGACACTTTCCCGTAAGTTATTGAGCTTCGGTGGAAGGTATTGATTCTTCGTTTCTCGGCTCGACCCTGGCCCAATCTGGGCCGTATTGACCCGTGAAAACCCGTTTCGGGCCTCGCGTAAAACCCCATTTGCTGGGCCTAGGATGCGTTTAGATCGCGTTCAGCGAATGGGCATTCCCAAACCTTGTCCAAGCGACCGAGCGCTGCCACGAGCCAGCAAACGGCACTAGCGAATGATTCCCAAACTGGGACAAAGTTGTACTTACAATCTATGAAAAATGGTAGGACGGAGGACTTGTCACTTACTTGGTGATTTCGTCATAGATTCCTTCTGCTTCATGGCGCAAGCGGGTCAGTTGAGGTGAGTCGAGTTGCGCGCGCAGGCGCCCTTTTAGAGCCTCACGACTTGAAGTGGGGATGGATAGCGATCGAATCCGCGCAGGGGTTACAGCCTCGCCGAACAAGTCGCGGTTTCTAGTCTTAATCTGCTCGAATACGGCAGCTTCGTTCTCCCGCGTGTGCCGCCAGATGGCAAAGTCGGTATCGAATTTACGGTTAATCTGGCCAATGACGTCGCCGAAATTACTCAGCACTTGTTCAAACCGGGCGACGACGAGTTGGTCTCGACACGCCAGAATTCGCCGGTGGAAGCGGTTCCATGCGATAAAAGCCACTTGCGGCCGAATGTTGTGACGAGCCATGTGGGAAAGTACGGAATCCTCCGGCTTGCGCACGATGACAAGCGTCGGAATTCTTCTCTGCGCAGCCACCAAGATCTGTGCGGCGGAGTGCGTGTGGTGTGCGGTTTTGACGGGCCTCGTCTGGGCCGAGAGAAAGGCAAAAGTGGCGAACGTGGTGCCCGCACGCCCAAAGGCTTCGATGACCAGATCTGTGTCTCGTGCGACCAAGAAATCGGTTCGATGGCGATAGCGGAGCCGCGCGGCCGGCATGAATAAACAGGGATAGGCGTTGAACCAATAAATGAAGCGGTACTTCCACTCTTCCGCCATCACGGCTTGGAACGATTGATGCCACTGGGAATTCTTAGAGGTCGTAGCCATTTCCGGATTCTTGGTTTCAACGCCGGCTGAAAGCTCGCATGTCGTTGTCATATTTTCCAGCTCGTCTTGATCGAGTACTGTGGGACTATTCCTGTCTGCGCCGCCTGTGCCTTTGTTCTGCAAGATTGCGATAGCGCTGAAGCCACGACAAAGGTGAGAAACAGAACGCCCAGCGCGTCAGAGACTCGCCCGCGGATAGAGCCATGTAACATGCCTTGTCGAGGATCCGTTCGGGGATGCCCGGCACCTCACGGTCGTGGTCAGGCGGTTCCGGTTTTGGGGGCCATAGGCCAGCGTAGTGCATATGCCAAAGGTTGACGTAGCGAATCACTTTCCTACGAAAGGTACGGTCTAACAATTGCTCCCGCTCTTTTGACACAATGACCGAGCCCCGCAACAAAGCGTGGTGTTCGCCCGGGGGAATGCTGCTCCGGTCGGCGTCTTCGAGGTTGGAGAGTACCGCGAGGTAGGGGATTTGCAGAAAACCGCAGAGGCTCCGCATCGTGGAAGACGGATCATGCACCAGGTCTTCGTAATTGACTTCGTGAACCTCTCGGCCGCGGAATCGTAACTCGTCGCACTGCTCCTTGAGCTTCTTGTACCCCAGCAAAGATCGCAGCGTCATACCCCTTTTTGCGAAGTAGGGTGATCCCGCCCGGGCGGCCCGCTTAATGGCGTTCGCGGTCGCAAGCGGGTCACGCCAAACGACGATAAATCGCGCAAAATGAAACTCTTCCGCCAACTCAACTAAGCGATTGTAGTAATTGGGAGATTTATCCCCCCAGATCACGGCCCCACGTCGGGTAGCATACTCGCGATGAACAGCGATGAAGGCATCTCTGAAATTGTTCAGATGGGCCGGAATCTCTGCCCGATCGAATCCGTGGCGGCTGAGACTCTCACTCCAAAACTGCCAGCGCTTGCGCCAGTCATCGTGTCCGCGAGACTTCCAGAAACATCTTCTGAGTAGGAGCAGATCCGCTTCGTACATCAGGGCGACCTGAGGGTGCTTGTTCAAGAGCGCATAGAGCAATGAAGAACCACCCCGGCGCATGCTGACGATAAAAACGGGGCCGGCGGTTTGTTCGTGCGTGGAGCGCGACGCGTCGATTTGGATTGCGGTGGTAGTCATGTTCTTCGACTCGTTATTCTTCCCGCTAGTCTGCCGCCGTCTCCAAAAAGTCATCCCCCAGGGCGGGAGAGCAACCGGCTAATTGCTCCGCGGCGGCGGGGGGCTGCTCCAATCGAATGCGCCATCTGCCGCGCCTGCGCTCAACCCACAGCAGCGAGCCGGTCTTCGGGCCACCGGTAACCGGGATCCTGGTTTTGTCACCGCCCGTCACAATGGTCGGCGTGGCCAGCAGATTCCGCACATGAGTGACCGCAACGATGCAGTTTCTTGATCGCGCCGCCGCGTCCAAGAGATTCGCGATCTCACCCGAAAACCGGGCGTAGAACTGCGAAAAGGACTCGCCGCCGGGTGCTGGCATGTCAGGATTCAGTTCCAGCCTTTTCAGGGCGGGCAAGATATCTGCCACGCGCTGTCCCGCTAAGTCGCCGACATTCCAGGGCCGTAAAACGTAGGTATGGAACAAAGGCGCTTTGGTTTCCTGGACCAACGCGGCTGCGGTCTGTTGGGCGCGGCAAAGATCAGATGTATAGATCGCGTCGATGGAGTATTGCGCCACGCATTTCGCGGTCGTAATCGCTTCCTGAAGGCCTTGGGGATCCAGGGGCACGTCCAACCATCCCCGGAGCCTCTCGGAGTCGTCCAGAGCGTTCAATAAGGTCTTTCCGTGCCGAACCAAGATTAATTTACCCACGAGTGCGTACCTTCCGCGTGGCATGGGGCTTCCACGCCAACATGCTTGAATTGGGCCGGCAATTGCAGCGAGAGGGGAGACGAAGTTCGCTAAGCACAGCAGGCGTACAAATCTATAGTAAACCTATAGACTTAATCAATTTGTAATCTGACTTTAACATCCTGTCAAGAACAAAGTCACGGGGTTAAAAGGCTGGAACATGCTACTGGCGGCCATTTAGCGGTCACGAGGGGCACCCACCTCGCAGAAAAAGAGCATGGGAGATCTGGGTGCCGGTTCGGATTTCACGCACGCAACAGCAGATTCCTTGCGCATCCTCGTTGCCAGGGTGCGAGTGTATGTTGTTCGGCGGCGGTTTCGGTTGGGATATTTTGTGCATCCACAGTAGATGTATATACATCTATCGTCGTATGAAACGTTCCACCCCAATCCAACTGGAATGCCTGTGCGCCAGTTTCCGCCAAAGCACGCGGGCCCTGACCCAACTCTATGAATCCGCGCTTCGGCCGCTGGGATTGCGGGCGACGCAGTTCACCATCCTGCAGGCGCTTTCGTTGACAGGGGAAGTCAAGCAGAGTCGCTTGGGCGAAATTCTGGGGATTGACAGCACTACGCTGACGCGAACTCTGGAAATCATGACAAGGAAAGACTGGATCGAGGAACGCCGAGGTGACGACCGGCGGGAGCGCTGGCTGCAACTCTCCGCGACAGGGCGGAAGCAGTTCCATCGCGCTCTGCCGGTATGGGAGAAAGTGCAATTACGCCTACGCCACCAGCTGGGCGAGGCGGCTTGGAAAAACCTGCTGGAGATGACGCATGCAGTAACGGCGTTAGTTTCAGCAAAAAACTAAAAAGGAACTTAAGGAGAAGTTATGCAGCCCATAAATTACGCGAAACTTACAGCAGGATTGATTGCAGCATGGTTCATCTTCTCTCTATCCGCCTCTGCCCTGCACTTTTTTGAGAACAATGCCGACCGGGTCGGAGTCTCAGTGGCGATGGCCGCGACTACACCGATCGTCATATTCGCACTCTGGATTACGCTTTCGCGTTCGTTTCGCAAGTTTGCATTTTCTTTGAATCCGCAAATCCTGACTTTGGTGCAATCGTGGAGAATTTTCGGCTTCACTTTTGTGCTGCTCGAAGCGCGTGGGGCGTTGCCATCGGTGTTTGCGCGGCCTGCCGGGTATGGAGATATGGCGATTGGCATGACCGCGACGCTGGTGGCCTGGAGGCTCGCGCGTCCACTGTATCGCAACAGCTTTATTGCGTGGCAACTGCTTGGGACTGCCGACTTGGTCACCGCAGTGGGCCTGGGGACGACTGCTTCTTTGCTAAGTCCACAAGGGCCGACCATGGGTCCGCTGACCATGCTGCCGTTGAGCCTGGTTCCGACGTTTCTCGTGCCATTATTCTTGATCCTTCATGCAATTTGCATTGCGCAGGCTTGGCAATGGAATCGGACGCCGGCCAAGGTTGCCAGGGGAGGCGTGTATAGCGCAGCTTAGATGACAGCAGGGCGGACCGGAATGTCCGCCCTGCGTGTGTTTTCTGGCTCTTGCGATGAGCTATGGAGTCAGTGGTTGAACGATGAGGTCCTGCGGCCCGGTAATTTTGTAAGGCGATCCCGGAGCGCTGGTAATCTTGGTTGGCGTGACCGTGCCCACATAAAGTAAGCCGGCACTGCTAATCCCGTAGAGATGGTCGCTGTTGTCCCAGAACATCTGGGTTATAGGATTCGTTGTGAGCAACCCCGTGTAGTGGGTGACCGGACTCGAGCCGTTGAAGTGGAATATCTGCACGCCTTCCTGACCGGCGACTGCGAGCAACAGGCCGGAGGGGGACATTTTCATGTCATACGGGGATTTGATGGCGGTCGATGGCATGTCTTTGTAGGTGCTGTTGGTGTTGAGATTGCCGTTTGAGTCCACCGTGTAAACGGCGATTTGGATGGGCCCTGGAGCACAACCGGGCGGGTTCGCTGGTTGCTCGAGAACCGCCAAATTATTGCTGGGGTCGGCTACGGTGAGGTCCGGATAGTAAACCCGAACGCCCGGCGGAGGAGCGGGCTGATTGAACTGGATCTCGATAGAGTTAAGGAGCCCGTTGCTTTCGCGCTGAAATCCATAGATGTTCGGGTACATGCAACCGGACTGATCTGCCGAAAAGGCATACTCGTTATTGCCGATGAAAAACGTTGGGGTATAGTCGCCGGGAAAGGCGCCAGTGATCGTGTCTCCCAGACCGCTCAAAGCGCCGGTGGAGCTATCAACCGCGAAAGAGGTGGTATTGTCGTTGTCATTTCCATCGACCTCCATAGCGTAAACATCCGCGCCGGTATGATCAAAGAACAAATTAAATATTCCCAAACAACCGTTTTGGGTCTCGCTGCAGGGGGTTTGACTTAGATAAGTCAGAAATCCGTTTGATCCGATTTGGAAGGTGTCGATGTTCGGCGGGTCCCCACCATCCGCGGCTATCAAGTACTTTCCGTTAACGGCCATCGAATTGATGTTTTGCTTGAATGGTGAGCCAGCGATGGGGGTCAGCGTGCCGTTGGCGGCTGCGGAGTATCCATTCACGACATTGGGGCTCCCGCTTCCAGGGCTACTGGCGACATACACATAAGCGATGGGTGCGTTGGCGGGGGGGCTGGATTGTAAAGTGGTGGACGACGAAGTCTGTGCAAAAGCCGAAACTGCGCTCAATGCCGTAAGACTTAAGATAGAAAGCTGCCTGAACATGGGGAACATCCTCTAGCCGGAAATCCGGCCGTGCGCGATTGCGATGGCAGCGGGGTGTTCTGAGTTGCCTTGTGGCTGGTTGAGTTGGCGTTTGTGATGTCGTATGACGCGGCGAAGAGCGCGTCATACGGGAATGTACTTACTTTATCTCAGCCTTCATCTCAGAGAGAACTTGTAGATGACCCGAACATTCCCACGAACGCGGTCCGACCACAGAAATTGCCTTGGAGCATCCAGCAACAAAATTGTCATCAATTCCGTTATGAGAGTAGGACGCTGAACGGCCCGCCTTCGAGATCTCAAGAATCGTATCGCAGCCCAAGCCCGCCATCTGCTTCGACCTTCGCTGAGTTGAAGATTGCCTTACTAAGGGCGAATTTGACGTAGGTAAGAAATGACTTGACATTAATCTAGTGTTATAGTTAACTATAACAGTAGATGGCTAACGAGAGAGTTGCAGTTGGCTGAGCCATCCCAAAGGAGACTACAAAACCATGAATTACAGATACTTATCCGTTGCGGGTTTGACTCTGGCGTTGGCCATGTCGGCTGCGGCCCAGTCGAATTCACAAACCGAGGCCCAGAAATCGTTCGAAACCATGAAAACTATGGCTGGCAGCTGGACGGGCCAAGTCAAGACTACTCCGCCACAACCTGAGGTTGAAGGCAAACAGATGCAGGCTTCGTTGCGCGTGACTTCCATGGGCCACGCGATGGTGCACGAGATGAGGGGCGAAGGAAGGCCGGATGATCCCATCACCATGGTCTACCTCGATGGCGACAGGCTGATACTGACTCATTATTGCGATGCGGGAAACCGGCCACGCATGGTGGGAAGGGAATCGGCGGACGGCAAAGCGGTGGACTTCAATTTTCTCGATGTTTCCGGCAGCACAGACTATGGTCACATGGACCATGCCGTCTTTACCGTGATTGACGCGAACCATCACAACGAAGATTGGACCTACATGCAGCCGGGCGACAAACCGGTGCATGTGCACCTGGAGTTGACCCGCGCGCAATGAAACAAAGAATTGAGGTGCGGGCATATCGAGATTGAATCGATTTAGCCCGCGCCTCGTAAACAAGAAAGTATCCGGAAATCAGAATGGCCCTCGAATGGAATGACAATCAGCCGATCTACCGCCAGCTTCGCGACCGCGTGGTTGCGATGATTCTGGACGGGGTGCTGAGGGAAGGCGATCCGCTTCCTTCGGTGCGGGTGGTGGCAGCAGATTACCGGGTGAACCCGCTCACTGTGCTAAAGGGATATCAGCAACTGGTGGACGAGAAACTGGTCGAGAGCAGGCGGGGGTTGGGCATGTTCATCAATGCAGGGGCGCGGGAGTTGTTGCTCCAGGGCGAGCGCCAGAAATTTCTGGCGGAAGAATGGCCGAGAATTTCCGCGACCATTCAAAGACTGGGCCTGACGCCCAAAGAGCTGCTGGACTCGGCGAAGAAAGAGAATGTTGCAAAGAAGGAACCGAAATCATGACGATCATCGAAGCGCATGGCCTGCGCAAGACTTTCGGAGCAAATATCGCTCTTAACGGTGTCGATTTCCACATCGAAGAAGGACGCATTGTTGGACTCATCGGACCGAATGGCGCGGGCAAAAGCACCGCGCTCAATGCGATTCTTGGTCTAACGCCGTTTGAAGGGCAATTGAAAGTTCTGGGACGCGATCCGTGGACGGAGCGCGATGTCCTTATGCGCGACGTGTGCTTTATATCCGACGTGGCCCTTTTGCCTCGCTGGGCGAGGGTTTCGCAGCTGCTCGAGTATGTGGAGGGAGTGCATCCGCGGTTTGATCGCGCCAAGGCGGAAGCATTTCTGGCGAAGACTTCGATCCAGCGTGGGAGCAAGGTTCGAGACCTGTCAAAGGGCATGGTGGCGCAACTGCATCTTGCACTGGTGATGGCCATTGACGCGCGATTGCTGGTGCTCGATGAGCCGACGCTGGGTCTCGATATTCTTTACCGCAAGCAATTTTATGATTCGCTGCTGAACGATTATTTCGACCGCAGCCGGACGATTATCGTGACCACCCACCAAGTGGAAGAAGTGCAGCACGTATTAACTGATTTGATGTTTATCCAACAGGGTCGCATCGTGCTCTCGAACAGCATGGATGAAGTGGAAGCACGCTATGCGGAAGTCTTGGTTAGCCCAGAAAATCTGTCTGCGGCGCGAGCCTTGCGGCCGATTTACGAGCGGCAGAGCCTGGGTCGCAGCATTCTTCTTTTCGATCAGGCCTCCGATCGCAGCCAGCTTGCGGCGCTGGGAGAAGTGCATACGCCGAGCATCGCCGATCTGTTTGTGGCCGTCATGACCCACCAAACGCTGGGTAGTCAAGGTTCGGCCAATCGAGCTTCAGCCAATCGAGCTTCAGCCAAACAAGGACAAGGAGCCACGCAATGAGTACGCAATCGCACCCTATGGCAGATGGTTTCCCGACTTGGACGGGAGGACCGTTACGGCAGACGCGCCCCTTTTACTGGTCGGTGCGCCGGGAGTTGCAGGAGAACCGCTACCTTTCAATTATGCCGTTGGCGGTTGCGGGCGTTGCCTTGTTTGGATTCTTCATAGCCACGATCGGCCGCGCTCTAGCCTCTCCGGACTTGGCGCAAAGGCGCGCCGTACTCGAAGAGCCATACCACTTCGTGACGGCATTGATCATGGGTGCCGCGTTCCTCCCGGGTATTTTTTATTCTCTGGAAGCTCTGCATGGAGAACGGCGGGACCGCAGCATTCTCTTCTGGAAGTCGCTGCCTGTCTCCGATCTGACGGCAGTCCTCTCCAAGCTGAGCATTCCACTTGTCTTTTTGCCCTTGTTTTCATTCGCGATCGTCCTGGGCGTCGAGTCCACCATGCTTAGCATAAGTAGTCTCGTATTGCGCGCCAATGGCGTAAACGCCGGGCCGCTTTGGACGTCGTTTTTCCAGTCGATGGGGACGCTGCTTTATCACCTCCTTACCGTGCACATGCTTTGGTATGCGCCGGTGTACGCCTATCTACTTTTGGTTTCCAGCTGGGCCAAGCGCGCCGTGTTTCTCTGGGCTGGACTGCCGGCCCTTGCCATCTTTGCCATCGAGAAGATGACATTCGGGAGCACCCATTTTCTGGGCTACCTCGGTTATCGGCTGTCAGGCCCGGAACCGTTTGACATGGATGCAGCCAGCAAAGTTCCGATGGAAGCGATGACTCACTTGAGTTTGGCGAGATTTCTGACCACTCCTGGCTTGTGGGGCGGCATGGTGTTCGCTGCGATATTTATTTTCGGTGCGGTGCGGCTGCGCCGATCACAAGGGCCGATCTAAATCGACGCACGAACTATTGTGCCTGCAAGGAAAAGCGAAATGACCACCACTGAAATGCCGAAGCACATGACGGAAACGTCGCCGCGCCTTTACGCAAGGACCGCGGGCTTCCTGTACTTGATCGTCATCGTCGGCGGGATTTTTGCCGAACTGATAGTTCGCGGCCGGCTTGTCGCGCACGGCGATGCCGCAGCCACGGCGCGCAACATCCTCGCGCACCAAATGCTCTACCGGTGGGGTTTTGCCGTCGAGCTGTTCTATTGCGTGTGCAATGTGCCCGTCACGGTCATCTTCTACAACCTGTTCAAGGTGGTGAACCGAAACATTACTTTGATGATGGTGGTCCTCGATCTTGTGGTGAACACCATTGAGAGCGTTAGCCTGCTCGGCCACTACGCGCCGTTGCTTCTTTTGAACGGTGGACACCACTTGCGCGCATTTACGCCAGAACAATTACAGGGATTGTCATACCTTTCGATCGAACTCTTTGAACATGGCTTTGCCATCGCATTGTTCTTTTTCGGATTCGATTGCTTTGCCATGGCGTACCTGATTTACAAATCAACCTTTATGCCTCGAATCATCGGGGCGCTGCTGGCGATTGAAGGAGTGGGCTACATTGTCAACAGTTCCACGCTCTTTCTCGCGCCCACGATACAACCCCACATTTTTCCGTATTTCGCGCCGACAGCGCTCGCGGAAATTGCGCTGTGCCTCTGGCTCCTCGTGATGGGGGTCAATGTTGAGAGATGGAAAGAGCAGGCCAGCGCAGCGGGGTATTGGCCGCCGCAGCACGCCATACATTTGTAATTCATTAGCTATGTAACAAGAAATGAGGCACTGACATGAAAAAAAGATGGATTTTATTGGCTCCGCTCGCGATTCTGGCGATTCCGATATTCGTCGCCATCAGTGGAGAAGTGGTGCTGAAGTTGTGGAATTGGCTGCTGCCGCTGCTCTTCGGCTGGCGTCAGATTACCTTCTGGCAAGCGGTCGGGATTCTGGCGCTATGCCGGATCCTGTTCGGCGGGCGTGGGCGCCACGGGTTCTATCGCTCCAATTTCCGACGTCGCATGGCCGCGCGCTGGAAGCACAGAACCCCCGAGGAGCGCGAGAGATTCCGGCAAGACTTGCGCGGAGGCTGCGGCTTTGGCCCATCCTCCGTGAACGCTCAACCGTGAATCGACCAAATTAACAGAGTAAGGAGGGAAGTATGTCGTATTCGCCAATATTACTTCTGCACATTGTGTCAGGCACGGTAGGAATGCTATCTGGCTTTGTCGCAGTTTTTCTTCGCAAAGGATCCCGCCAGCACGGCCTCGCTGGAATCGTGTTTGTCATATCCATGATGAGCTTGTCCGCGAGCGGAGCATACATGGCGACCCTAAAGCATCAGCCCGGCAACATTTTGGGAGGCGCGCTAACCTTCTATTTAGTGACGACGGCGTGGATGACTGCCCGACGCAGAGACACGGATGTGAAACCGTCCATTATTAATTGGGGTGCGCTTCTGATTATTCTGGTGATCTTAACTTTCGAAGTGACCTTTGGGCTCCAAGCGGCCATGAGCCCGACGGGAATGAAATACGACTACCCGCCCGGACCTTACTTCTTTCTTGGTTCAGTCGCGTTTCTCGCTTCCATCGGTGACATTCGCATGCTCGTTCGCGGTGGCATTTCAGGCGCACAGCGGATCGCGCGGCACCTCTGGCGCATGTGCTTTGCGCTGTTCATCGCGGCATCGTCTATATTTCTGGCGCGCGCGCATGTGTTCCCCGCCTTTTTACAGCGATCAGGGGTGCTGTATTTTCTGAGCTTCCTGCCGTTGCTTTTGATGATTTTCTGGTTCGTCCGAATTCGATGGGCGAAGCCGTATAAGAAAAAGCTGGCCAATCCCCTTCCCGGCGATTCATTTCACTCTATAGGCCGAAATGCATACGGGAAGAGCTAGTTCATGCAGCCCGGATTAGGGCTTCGGCGCTTAGCTCCTTCGGGAACGCCAAGGTAAGAAGAAGTAAGGTTCCCCGCTCACTCTGCGGTAAATCTGCCCTTCGAATCCGCGATTTTCAGATTTCTCGCTGCGGCCTGATCGACGAACCACAATAACTTGCCATTGTTCGCCTGGATTCTCTGCGACGGCAGATGCGCGCTCTTGTTTTCCAGGACTTGCTGCAACGTCGCGGCCTTGTCGGGACCGCTTATAAGAAATGCGATTTCAGCAGCATGATTAATGGCGGGGTAAGTCAGGGTGAAGCGGAAGTCCCCCATCTTCTCGACCCAATTAGCGACAAAAATTCTTTTCGTTTCCTGCAGAGCGGCTGTTCCGGGGAATAACGATGCGGTATGACCATCTGGCCCCATGCCCAGAAGGATAAGATCAAAGCGCGGAAACTCTCCGGGCTTCAAAGCGAAAAATCCCCGTACAGTTTGCTCGTAAGTGTCGGCAACGACGTTCGCGTCTTTGCCTTCGGCGGGAATGCGGAAGACGTTCTCCACAGGCACCGGTACCTTCGAGAGCATGGCTTCGTTAGCCATGCGGTAGTTGCTCTCTGAGTTGTCAGGAGGAACGTGCCGTTCATCGCCCCAGAAAAAGTAGATTTTGTCCCAGGGAACATTTGGAATTGCGCCGGAAGCCAGCAAAGCAAACATACCGCGGGGTGTTGATCCGCCGGAAAGAGCGACGGTAAAACGCCCACGCTCGCTCACGGCGCGTGCGGAGCAATCGGCAAATTCAGCGGCGGCTGCGCGAAACAAATCACTCTGAGTCGGGAGGACGCGAATCTCGGAAGACAAAGGCATAATTCGATTTTATCCTCAGAGCGAAGAGCAAAAGGTATAGACTGCGGAAAAGCAAATCGAAGATTGCGGAGGAAGATCGCATGTCCGGCGCCAAGCGCGATGCCAAAGTGACAATTACGAAAAATGGGCCGTATCTGGTCAGCGGGAATGTGCCCATGTCGAAACAAACCATCGGCGCCAACGCCAAGGGCGAATCGGAGAAATGGGTCGAAGGCGAGGCGTATCCTGCGCAGGAGAAATACGCGCTGTGCCGGTGCGGCAAATCGAAGACCAAACCCTATTGTGACGGCGCCCACGCCCAAGTGCACTTCGACGGCACCGAAACGGCGGCGCGATCTCCTTACAAAATGCAGGCAGAAGTTCTGGATGGGCCCACGATGCAACTGACAGACGCCGAAGCCTTGTGCGCCTTTGCGCGCTTCTGCGATCCCCATGGCCAGGTTTGGAACCAGGTGGAACACACGGACGAAGCGAAAGTGCGCGAGAACTTTGTGCAGCAGGTGGGAGATTGTCCTTCAGGCCGGCTGGTAGCCTGGGATAAAAAGACGGGAAGGCCGATTGAGCCGGAATTGCCGGTTTCGATTGGATTAGTCGAAGATCCGGTCCAGCAATGCAGCGGTCCGATATGGCTGCGGGGAGGGATTCCAGTGGTCTCTGCGGACGGCACGGAATATGAAGTTCGCAACCGTGTGACGCTGTGCCGCTGCGGCGAATCGCAGAACAAGCCGTTCTGCGATGGGACGCATGCCAGTGTTAAATTTCACGATTGAGTCTGCCGACGCAACAAAGTTCTTTGCCGCGTCGTCTAGGATTACTGCTTCGCCCAAACCGTGGATGCCTTCTTGACGCCTTCATGTTCCTGCTTGAGGCGGCGGGCAACATCGCCTAGAGGCTCAACAACCTGTGCCACTGCGAACTCCGAAAGTGGACGTTCGCCCTCGGCAACCGTGATGGAATTCTGGCTAAGCAAGCTCTGCTCACCGGCCACCGATTGCTGGGTGGCACGATTGACGTGATCGCTGATGCGGAACGGCTGAACGTCGCTGTTCAGCACGCTGCCGTTACTCTGCGCTAGCGCGGCGGTCGCGCCGAAGAAGCATGCGGCAAATACCAGGGTCTCTATCGTTTTCATGGGATTCTCTCTCCTTCACCCTTGATGCAACGGGATACTGGTACTAGCGCAAATGCCTCGCCAAAGCCTAAGTTACTGGGAGTAAGGGTTTTGGAGGGTAACCAGGGAGTAATACTGCAATTGTTTGCGCAGATTTGCCCAGCCTGTTCCCTGAGAAGAAACTTCCTTAGAGCTATCCTCGGATTTGGGCGCAGCGGGCCGCGCCGAGAAGAGCGATGTTGTCATTGGTAATGACGCGAACGGGAATGCCTTCGAGGAGTTTTTTCATCCGGCCTTTAGCGAGAAAAGCTTCCATGAACAGCGGCCCCGCCAAGCGAGAGATGATCTTGGGAGCGATGCCGCCCCCAAGGTAAATACCGCCAAGAGCGAGGAGTTTGAGAGCAAGATTTCCGGCCTCCGCGCCATAGACCGAAATGAAGAGATCAAGCGCCTGCTCACAGAGCGCAGACTTGCCGTTTAACGCAGCTTTAGAAATAGAAGCCGCCGGATCGGAATGGAGAATTTCTTCGGCCAACCATTTGGGTTCTTCACCGCGGCCCGTATCACGCAGGAAGTGATAGACGTTGACCAGTCCTGGCCCTGAAACGATACGTTCATAGCTCACGTGGCCGAAGAGCGCGTAGAGATAGCGAAACAGGTCCACTTCCAATTCGTTGCGCGGAGCAAAGTCGGCGTGACCGCCCTCGCAGGCGAAAATGTGATGCTGCTTACCGTCCCAGTACATGCCGGCTTCGCCGAGTCCCGTGCCTGCGGAGATGACAGCTTCATTGCCCACGGCGTTACTGTAATGCGGATTGAGCAAAACCAAATCGGCAGGCGCGAGAAGAGGAATGCCCCAGGCGTTGGCTTCAAGATCGTTGATGAGATCCAGGTGGCGGAGTTTGGCGGCCGCTATGAGATGTTTGCCGTCGATAATCCAAGGCAAATTGGATGCTTCGATACGCCCGTTGCGCACGGGGCCGGCGACGCCGAAGCAGGCCTGGTCGGGCCGGAGCGACGAAGACGCGATAAACTTGGTGACGATCTCATCCAGCCCGCTATATTCGCGGCTGGGAAACATGGAGTAAGAGACCTGGCTGAGTTGACCGTCGCGAACATCGTAGAAGGCCAGCCTTGCGTGTGTGCCTCCGATGTCGCCTGCCAGAATCATTTCTCGAAGTTCCTCCAATGGCGGCCGTCGCGCTCCAGCAGTTCGTCAGCATCTTTCGGCCCCCAACTCCCGGCAGCGTAGTTCGGGAAAGAACGCGGAGGCAGGGCCTTCCACACGTCCAGCACGGGACTGACCACACACCATCCTGCCTCAACCATATCAGCTCGTTGAAACAGCGTCGCGTCGCCGATCATGCAGTCATATAGCAGGCGTTCGTATCCCGTGCTGGGTTGAGAACCGAAATAGTCCTGGTATTCAAAATTCATGTCCACTGCGCCCAGCCGCATATTCGGTCCCGGTACCTTAGCCGCAAACCGCAAGGATATGCCTTCTTCGGGTTGGATGTGAAGGATTAATTGGTTCGGCATCAGATTTTCCACCGGTGTATCGCGAAATAGCACGAACGGAGCCTGGCGAAACTGAATCACGATGTGCGTATTGTGAGCTGCTAAAGCCTTACCGGTCCGAAGATAAAAGGGAACGTCCGCCCAGCGCCAGTTGTCGATTTGCAACTTCATGGCGACATAAGTTTCTGTTCTTGAGTCAGAAGGAACATCTTGCTCGGAACGGTATGCCAGCACGCGCTGACCATTGACGACGCCCTCGCCATATTGTCCCCGAACCGTTTTGCTAAGAACGTCTTCCGCACTAAGAGGCTGGATGGCATGAAGAATTTTTCCTTGCTCATCGCGCACCGAGTCTGCACGGAATGAAACCGGAGGTTCCATCGCAGTGAGGCTGATGAGCTGCATGATGTGATTGGGTACCATGTCGCGCAGCGCGCCGGCCTGGTCATAATAGCTACCGCGCGATTCGACGCCGACGGTTTCCGCAACCGAAATCTGCACATGATCGATGTAGCGGCGGTTCCAGATGGGCTCGAAGATTCCGTTGGCGAATCGAAACGCCATGATGTTCTGCACGGTTTCTTTACCGAGATAATGATCGATCCGGTAAATCTGGTCTTCTTTGACCACTTTGAGAAGCTGTTGGTTGAGCGCTTTGGCGGATTCCAGATCGTGCCCGAACGGCTTTTCGACGATGACACGCCGCCAGTGCTGACCCTCATCCATCAAACCATTGGCGGCGAGCTGTTCGACGATCAGGCCGAAATAATTTGCCGCCGTAGCCAGATAGTAGAAGTGGTTGCCATGAGTGGTGTGCTCTTGGTCCACTTTGGCCAGCACTTCTTTCAATTTCCCATACACATTTTTGTCATCGAAGTCGCCGGGAACGTAATATAGGCGCTTTACGAACCATTCCCACAGGTCGTTGTCGACAGGCTCAGTGGCAAACTGTTTTATGTCGGCGGTGAGTTTCTTACGGAAATCTTCGTCAGACATGGGAGTGCGGGCGACGCCGATGATGGCGAACTCCCGCGACAGCACTTGGGTTTTGGCTAGATTGTACAAAGCTGGAATGAGCTTGCGGCGGGTGAGATCGCCGGCAGCCCCGAAAATCACCATCGTGCAGGGGTCAGCCACACGGCCCGCTCTTGCGGGCTGGACAATCGGAGCGGTTTCAATGAGGTTCATGACGAAGCCTTTACTTGGATTCTGTTAACGCTGCCGACATCAGGCAGTCTTTTTGGGAGCTTTGATCTCGATATGACCGCCAAATTTTTGGCGCATGGCGGAAAGCATTTTTTCTGCGAATGTATGATCCTGGCGTGAACGGAAGCGGACAAACAATGCCGCCGAGAGCACATCCACGGGAACCGCTTCGTCGATCGCTGCCTGGATGGTCCAGCGGCCTTCGCCGGAATCTTGGACGAAGCCAGTGTACTCGGAGAGGCTGGGGTTCTCGGTGAGCGCCATGGCGGTTAGATCGAGCAACCACGAGCTTACCACGCTGCCGCGCCGCCAAACTTCGGCGATGTCGGGCAAATTGAGATCGTAGCGCTGATTCTCTGGAAGTTCCTTGCTGACGGCGTTCTTAAAAATGTCGAAACCTTCGGCATAAGCCTGCATGATGCCGTACTCGATGCCGTTGTGTACCATCTTCACGAAGTGGCCCGCTCCGTGCGGCCCACAGTAGATGTACCCTTCTTCTGCGGTGCCCGCCATTTTTTCGCGGCCGGGTGTGCGGGGTATATCGCCGCGGCCGGGAGCGAGAGTCTTGAAGATCGAATTCAATTGTTGGAATGCGTCTTTCGAGCCACCGATCATCATGCAATAGCCGCGATCGATTCCCCATACGCCGCCACTGGTGCCGACATCCAAATAGTGAATGCCCTTTTCACGCAGCTGTTCTCCGCGGCGGATGTCATCTTTAAAATAGGAGTTTCCGCCATCGATCAGAACGTCACCTCGTTCGAATTTCTTGGCAAGCGTCTGCACGGTTTGCTCCGTTGGATCGCCTGCCGGAACCATGAGCCATGCCACGCGCGGCTTGCCCAGCTTGGTAACGAAATCGTCCAGCGAAGACGAAGCAACCGCGCCTTCCGAAGCGAGCTGCTTGACGTTGTCGGCGCTGAGGTCGGTGACGACCACTTGGTGACCGCCGCGCATCAGGCGGCGCGTCATATTGGCTCCCATTTTACCGAGGCCGACCATTCCAATTTGCATGAGTTTTGCTCCTTAAACTTTTACCCAGGAAAAGTTTCGTTAATTCAGCGCTTGATGAATCGCGGCTTGCAGCTTGGCAAGTCCGGCTTTTAAGTCTTTGCCTAAATGCACGCGCAAGGCTCGGCGATCGCGTTGCGCCAGCACCTGGAAATCGCCGCGAGCCTGCGCGGCTTTGACTATGCCGAAAGTGTATTTCTGTTCCGGCACCGGCACATCAACGGCGTCATCGCAGGTGATTTGCAGGAACACGCCGGAGTTTGGACCGCCCTTGTACGCTTGTCCTGTGGAGTGCAGAAATCGCGGGCCGAAGCCGAGGCAGGTGGCAATGCGCTTCTTGTCGCGCAGAGCGTGCCGAATTTCTTGCAGTTTGCTTTCGTGCGCATCGTTCATCTGGATGTAAGCGAGCAGAGCAAAATAATCGCCAGCTTTGATTCGGCTCAGATGAGCGCGAAGATAGCCGACAAGCGTGCGATCGCTGCCCGCTGCTTTTGCGAGCGCGTCGGCATTTTTGGGATCGGTGAATACTTTCACTCCACCGTCTTCGAGCACAGGCTTCTCGGCGGGCAGGGAACCGGTTTTCTCGTAGGCAGTTGTCAGATCGCGGGTCACAATTTTGCTGGCTTCAACGTCAGGCTGATTGAAGGCATTGATCCCGATGATGGATCCAGCCACCGCAGTAGCGATTTCCCAGCGGAAAAACTCTTGTCCGAGATCGTAAGTGTCGGCGACTGCGATACGAATCACCGGCTGACCGGCATTTTCGATGGCCGCAACCTTTGCATCTTGTGCGGCGTCGCCAGCGCCGTCGAGGCGTAGATAGGCAAAGACGCGATCGTTGCCATAGACGTCCGGTCCGCCGAGTGCCTCGCGATCAACTGGAATGATGCCATGGCCTTGTTTACCTGTAGATTCTGCAAGGAGTTGCTCAAGCCACGCGCCAAGATCGGAAATTCCGGGCGAAGTGATAATTGTCACTTTGTCTTGGCCCTTGGTGGCAGCGGTACCGAGAATTGCGCCGAGCAATACGCCGGCATTATTCGTGGGCTGTGAATTCTTGCAGGCTTCGACCATTACGGCTGTGCGATCGAGAAATTTCTTGAGATCGAGGCCAATCAACGCTGCCGGCACGATGCCGAAGTCGGAAAGCGCCGAGTAGCGTCCGCCGATGCTGGGCAAGCCATAAAAAATGTGACGGAAGCCATCAGCCTTTGCGACCCGTTCCATCTTCGAGCCAGGATCGGTGATAGCGATGAAATGGCTGCCGGCTTTATCGGCACCAACGGTTTGTTTTGTTCGTTCGAAGAAATATTGCTTGAAGATGTTGGGTTCGAGAGTCGATCCTGATTTACTGGAAACTACAAAAATCGTTTTTGCCGGATCGATTTGCGAATCGAAAAATTTAATCTGCGCAGGGTCGGTGGAATCGAGCACGTGCAGCTTGGGATATCCCTTGCGCGATCCGTAGGTCTTTTCGAGCACCTCGGGACAAAGGCTCGATCCACCCATGCCAAGCAAAAGAACATCGGCGAATCCAGTCTGCTTGATCTCTTCGCCGAGTTGTAGAAATGTATCGAGTTTAGCCTGCTGTTGGGCGGTGATTTCGAGCCAGCCCAGCCATGACGCTTCATCCGTTTTTGTCCAGAGCGAAGCGTCTTTTTGCCAGAGCCGCTGGACTTTGTTCCCGGCTCTCCAATCCTCGAGGTTCCCATTTACCGCCGCCGACAATTCCTCCGGAAGCTTATAGGTCAGGTTCACTTGCTGCTCTTTTCCACTGCGGCGAGCAGCTTATCGAACGCCTCAGCAAATAGCTTGACTCCGTCATTAGTGAGCTTGTCGGTTACTTCTTTAATCGAGATGCCAGCTTTGGCCAAGTTCGCCATTGTCTGCCGCGCGGCGGGAATGTCTTCCGTTAAACTCTGTCGCGGATGGCCGTGATCGCGGAAGGCATCGAAAGTATTCGGTGGGATTGTGTTTACGGTGTCCGGCCCAATGAGCTCTTCCACATACATGACATCACTGTAGGCGGGATTTTTTGTGCTGGTGCTAGCCCACAGAACACGCTGGGTTTGCGCGCCATTCGCGGCGAGCTTCTTCCAGCGGTCGGTGCCGAAGATTTGCAGATATTTCTGGTAGGTCAGCTTGCCGTTGGCAATCGCCACTTTGCCGAGATCGCTTTGCAACTGCGTCTTTTCCGCAGCGTCAGTGGTGGATTTAAGTTTCGTGTTGAGCAGCGCATCCACGGCCGAATCAATTCGGCTGATAAAAAAGCTAGCCACGCTGGCCATGCGGCTTACGTCTCCGCCGTTCGCGGCTAATTGTTCGAGCCCAGCGATGTAGGCTTCTGCGACCCTCTCATAAACCTCCTGAGCGAAAAGGAGCGTCACATTGATGTTGATGCCCTCCGAAATCAACTGCTGGAACGCCGGAATACCTTCTTTCGTGCCGGGAACTTTGACCATCAAGTTCTCGCGGTTTACGGCTTTCCATAAGCGCCGCGCTTCTTCGAGGGTGTTCGGCGTGTCATTGGCAAGATACGGCGAAACTTCGAGACTGACATAGCCATCCCGGCGTTTGGAAGAGTCGTAAACTCCGCGCAACGCATCGGCGGCATCCTGGATGTCGCGGATAGCGAGGATTTCGTAGCGCCCCGTCGCGTTGAGATCGGTGCGCGATCTCAACGACTGCAAAAGGTCGGTGTAGTAGTCGCTATCTCCGATGGCTTTCTCGAAGATTGCGGGATTCGAAGTCATGCCGCGTAACCCATCTTCGGAGATCAAGCGTTTGAGTTCGCCGGTCGTAAACAAATCGCGGCGAATGTAGTCGAGCCAAACCGACTGGCCATAGTTCAACAGGTCCTTCAACGGGTTGGTGGCTCTGGCGGTTTCAAGAGTTTCTGTGGGATTCATAATGATTGCTCCTCGAGTGCCGGCGGGTCACGCCGGCAAATATCCGAACTTGAGATGCGCTACTTCGCTTGCGCGATCGTCTCGTGGGCTGCGGCGACGACGTTTTCTACGGTGAAACCAAATTTCTTCTGCAAATCTTTGATCGGAGCTGAAGCGCCGAAGGTGTGCATCCCAATCATCTTTCCATAGGGCCCTACATATCGGTCCCAGCCCAGGGTCGCGGCCTGTTCCACCGAGACGCGCGCTTTCACATCGGGTGGAAAGACTTGCGCTTTGTAATCATCACTCTGTTTTTCAAATAGATCCCATGACGGCATGCTAACCACGCGGGCTTTGATTCCCTCCGTGGTGAGCTGCTCGTAGGCAGCAATGCAGAGCGAAACTTCGCTGCCGGTTCCCATCAAAATGACGTTGGGTTTTCCGTCTTTTGTGTCTGCCAGAATATAGGCGCCTTTTGCGACCCCATTCGCGGAAGCATATTTTGTGCGATCGAAAGTCGGTACAGGTTGACGTGAGAGCACAATCACGCCGGGTTCGTGCTTGAGTTGCAAGATGCATTTCCAAGCTTCGGTCACTTCGTTCGCATCGCCCGGGCGGAATAAAGACAATCCGGGAACGGCGCGCAAAGTTGCTAGCTGCTCGATGGGTTGGTGCGTAGGACCATCTTCGCCCAGCCCGATGGAATCGTGCGTGTAGATGAAGATGACCGGGATTTCCATCAAAGCGGCCAAACGAACGGCCGGCTTCATGTAATCGACGAAGTTGAAGAAGGTTCCGCCGAAAGAGCGGATGCCCGCTAGGGTCATCCCGTTTAAGGCTGCAGCCATAGCATGTTCACGGACGCCGAAATGCAGGTTGCGGCCCGCATAGCTGCCAGCTTGAAAGTCACCAGCGCCGTCGAACTTGAGCCGCGTTTTGTCGGAACCAGCCAAATCCGCAGAACCACCGACCATCCAGGGAATGTTTTCAGCGGCCACGTTCAAGACCTTGCCACCACTTTCGCGCGTGGCAATACCTTTTGCGTCCGCGGGGAATACGGGAAAGCTTTTGTCCCAGCCTTCGGGTAGTTCCCGATTTTGGATCATGCGCAATTGGTTTGCGAGATCGGGGAATTGATTCTCATATTCCCGGAACAGCTTTTCCCACTTAGCGTGAAGATCGGCGCCGCGCTTACCCAGTCCCTGCTGAAAGTTTTCGAGCACACCATCGGGCACGAGGAATTTCGCGTCTTCGGGCCAGCCGTAGAATTTCTTGACCAGCTTGACTTCTTCTTCGCCGAGCGGTTCGCCGTGGGCGGCGCTGGTGTCCTGCTTATGCGGAGAGCCGTAGCCGATGTGGCTGTTGACGGCAATGAGCGTGGGGCGATCGCTGCCCAGGAAATCTTGATACGCTTTGCCGAGGGCGTCGAGGTCGTTTGCGTCGGTCACCCGCGAGACTTGCCATCCGTAAGCTTGAAAACGCTGGGTCACATCTTCGCTGAAAGAGACCTTGGCCGGGCCGTCGAGCGTGACATGATTGTCGTCGTAAATCCAGCAAAGGTTCGAGAGTCGCAAATGACCGGCAAGGGATGCGGCTTCACTGGCGATGCCTTCCATGATGTCGCCGTCGCCGCATATGGCCCAAATCTTGTAGTTGAAGAGATTGAAATTTGGCCGGTTGTAGGAGGCACCGAGCCACTTCGCTGCGATGGCCATGCCCACGCTGTCCGCAACACCCTGACCTAGCGGCCCGGTCGTGGTTTCGATGCCGGTGGTCAAGCCGTATTCGGGATGACCTGGAGTATTGCTGCCTATTTGGCGGAAGCTTTTGATGTCGTCGAGGGAAACAGCGGGCTGACTTGTGGGGCGGTTGTTTTCATCCAGCTTGCGGACGCCGGCGAGGAACAGCGTCGCGTAGAGAAGCATCGACGCGTGTCCATTTGAGAGGACGAATCGATCCCGATTTGGCCATGCAGGATCGGCGGGGTCATAACGCAAGTAATTTTGCCAGAGAGAATATGCGACTGGAGCCAGACCCATCGGCGCGCCCGGGTGTCCGGAGTTGGCTTTTTGCACCGCGTCAATTGCCAGCGTGCGGATCGTGTTGATGGTGAGAAGATCGAGTTGCTTGCCGGTAAGCAGCGTTTGCTCACTTGTAGCCATGAAATGTATTACCTCGGGGAGAGTCTCAATGCATCACCCGCTATTTTGTCTATGTAGAGAGTCTATCAATTTCCACGTTGCCGTGTCCGCAAAGGGAAGCAGTTTTCTCGAAATTGTAATAAAAGAATTTCAATGATTGGAGCCTCAAGATTTTTGGATGAAACCTCACAGAAAAGGTTTCAAACCGATGGAAAGGGATTGAGGGGTTTCACGTCGAGGGGGAGACTATGCTGAGCGGGGGAGGGGTGAAGAGCCATCTGTTTGACAGCCCTTCACCTTCGTACAGCGACCTTGAGTACAGCTGTTCGAACGCGTGGTTCCGGTTAGGCCAGGATGCTGATTCCAATAGCCTGCGCTGGGTTTGTAGAGCTGGCGTCGCCGAGATTGAGTTGAATCGGAGAACCATTGGCCGCTGCACCGAAATTCAGATCGATAGCAGATGGGGCATTGCCGCTCCCCGTGGCGCCCGCGAGACTGATTTCAATTTGCGAACCGTCCACATTCAGATCGACTGTGGGGCCATTCGCTCCTCCGAGGTTGATGACGATTTCCGGAGGAGTACCAGTGTTGCTTGTGCCGGATGTCGTGCCGGAGGTAGATGATGTTGCCGGCGTGGTTCCTGTGGTAGAAGCGACGGGGGTTGCCGCGGCGGAGTTGGTGGACGAAGTAGCGGCAACGGGTGAGATGGTTGCGTTGTTGGGATTTACCTGATCAACCAAACCCGACAGGTTGATGATGACGGAAGGCGTTTCCTGCAGATTGGCGTTGCCCCCATTACTGCCGCCACCACCGCCGTGGATTCGTTGATTCGCAGCCAGAAGGTCCTGGCCTAATTGCAACCCCGCTTCTTGAGCGCCGGTCAGATCGCCATTCTGCAAGGCTTGGCCTATAGCCGCAAAATCGCTTGAAAGTTTGGGGCCGTTATACGGTCCGCCGTTCGTTGTGGATGAAAGAGATGCCAATTGGTTATAAGCCGTCTGCGCTCCAGAGAGGTCTCCATTTTCCAGCGCGGAGAACAGCTGATTGGCATCTTGCCTTCGTGTGGTAACAAAATTCGACGGATTGGTGCTCGTCTGCGACGCGAGACTGGTAATTCCTGCGAGTGACATGCTGATTTCTCCTGCGTTTAATTGGCTAGCGGAGGTCCGCCGAACCTTTGTTGCGTTGCAATTCTTGCATCGGCATCCGGGAAGGCAACTTTAGTCCTCCCCGGTTCGTCGAAAGCCAGAAGGCGTTTATATAAGAGAACTCTCATGCGAGAAACGTCGTTGGGCCAGCCGGGTTGCTTGTCCCCGAGTTCGCTGTTGTGACACTGTTCCCGTCGGAGGAATAGACTGGTTTTGAATGTCCGCCCTGACCATGAAAGTGACTTGGCCCCTGACTTCCGGTTACGCCCAAGTCTTTTGTGAATGCGCTGTAAGCTTGCTGTGCGCCGCTTAGATTGCCCGCCTGCAATTGCGCACCCAGCGCAGTGAGTTCGCTCGTAAGAATTGATTGCGAACTGGAAGGAGCCGAAGTGGGCGAGGACGTTCCAGAAAGCGATCCGCTGGAGGGCGATGTCCCGGACAACAAAGACAACAGGCTGCCCGCCGGAGACCCACTGGTCAGAGTGGAAGCCAGATCGGCGAAGCTGCCCCGACTCGATTGCAGTCCCGGCATCTGCTGCTGATGAAGTAAATTCGACGTGATGGCAGAAACGGACATGATTGAACCTCCGTTGAAGTGTGATGTGCTCTGGATTCGTATTACGCTCATTTCGAAGCAACTGTATGGCCGCAGCAGGGCGGAAGGAAGCGACGCATCATCGCCCAAGTTTTTGTTAGGTTTAGAATCGGTTTCCTTACGTGAGTGGGCAAACATCGGCAACATTTGCCGTCGTTCTGGCCCTAGTTGGCTTCTTTATGTGCATAGATTGCCGACGCACAAGGTAAGGCTTCGTTCTGTGGGGCTGGGACCAAGTGTAAAATTGGCCCATTGCGACCTGAAATTTCTACGCACAAAAAGCACGCATGAGCCGTTCAAAATTTCGCGCTTCTGGGAAGCGCGTGATCGCAGCCGTAACAAGCTCCCGCTCGGATTACGCGCACTTACGCTGGCTATTGCACGATCTCGCGAGGAATCCCAAGCTGGATCTGCGCATCATCGCCTTGGGGCCGCATTGCTCCCCCGAGTTTGGGCACAGCATCAGACAGCTGCAACGCGATCGACTTCCTGAGGCAACGGTAGTCGAGTGCCTGCTCAGTTCTGATACCGACATAGGCATGGCCAAGACCCTTGGAGTGGCCACACTCGGACTGGCAGAGGTGTTGGGAAAGATGAGGCCGGATCTGCTTCTTCTCATTGCGGATCGGTATGAAATGCTTGCGCCGGCTTCTGTCGCTCTTACCCTGCGTATTCCGATTGCCCACATCGAAGGCGGAGAGATTACAGCGGGCGCTATAGATGACGCAGTGCGCAATGCCATTACCAAAATGGCGCATTTGCATTTTGCGTGCACTCGCCGCGCCGCCAAAAGAATCGTTGCCATGGGGGAGGAACCGTGGCGCGTGACCTTTAGCGGCAGTCTATCGCTCGATGAATTGCAACGTTCGAGGTTGCCGTCGACACGAAGAATAGAGAAAACCATTAGCGGCTCTTTGCAGGATGACTATGTGCTTGCGCTCTATCATCCGGTGACGTTGCTTAAGGATTCTGTAGCTGAGGCGGCGGAAATGCTGGCCGCGCTGGAGCGCGTGCCCAATCAGGTCATCTTTATCTATCCAAACGCGGATGCCGGTAGCCGGGAAATCATCCGTTTATTCAAGAAATTTATCTCAGAACGCGGCAATGCGAAGCTACTGATTAATCTGGAACACCTAACATATCTAAGTCTGCTTTCTCACTCTGGAATACTTGTCGGTAACTCCAGCAGCGGGGTCATTGAATCGACTTCGCTCGGGATACCCACTCTAAATATCGGTCTCCGCCAGCAGGGCAGAGAACATGCCGCGAATGTGATTGATGTTCCGGCAGAAAGAAGGGCTATTCTGGCGGAAATCAAGCGGGCCCTCTCGCCACAATTCAGGGAACGCGTACGGAAACTGGAAAACCCCTACGGAGACGGGCATGCGGCGAAACGCATTATGCAGGTTCTCGAGAAAACACCGCTGGGAGAAGAACTGCTCCTCAAAATGGCGAGGGCGAGGGCGTGAAAGTGCGTATCCCGCTGGCCAAGCCTGAGATTACCAACGCAGATCGGGACGCCGTGCTCGAGGTCCTGCAGAATTCGAGGTTGAGCTGCGGACCGCAGGTCGAGAAATTCGAGCAGGCACTATGCGCATACCTTGGGGGCAATTACGCAGTCGCTGTGAATTCCGGCACATCGGCCCTGCATCTGGCCGTCGAAACTCTTCGATTGCCGCGAGGATCCGAAGTTATTCTTCCGTCGTTCGCATTTGCCGCGCCGCTCAATGTTTTGTTGCAATGCGGCTTGAGGCCGGTCTTCGTGGATATTGATGCTGGGACATTGAATACAACGCTCGAAAAAATTGAAGCGGCCATTACTGCGCGAACCAGCGCTGTGATCGCCATCCACACGTTTGGGCGTCCGCTCGATATGCCTTCGATCATGAAGTTGGCAGAGCGGCATAATCTGCAGGTGATTGAAGACGCGTGCGAGGCGCTGGGTACGGAAATATACGGTCAAAAAGCAGGAACTTTCGGCGATGTTGGTGTCCTGGCTTTTTACCCTAATAAGCAGATTACGACGGGCGAAGGCGGGGCACTGCTGACCGGTAGCCTCGAGATTGTAAATCGTGCACGCCGTTTGCGGAATCAGGGGCGTGATCCTGCGATCGATTGGCTTCAGCATATCGAGGTCGGTTACAGCTACCGGCTGAGCGATATGAATTGCGCGCTGGGTCTCTCGCAACTGCGAAGACTCGAAGTTGGCATTGAGCGAAGGCTATGGCTAGCTGGGTTATACGGAGAGAGACTTAAAGTTATTTATGAGGTATGCACTCCGGCCGTAAATTCCCCGCTAGGCAGGATGAGTTGGTTCTGTTATGTGATTCAGTTGCGAGAGAATTTCGACCGGCGGGATCGAGATAGATTGTGCCAAGCTCTGCTGAGGCGAGGCATCGGCTGTGGACGCTACTTCGCTCCTTTACATCGGCAGCCGATCATCGCGGGCGAGGGCAGAGAGTCTGATTTGCCGGTCACCGATTTTGTAGCTGACCGAGTGATAGCGCTGCCCTTCTACAATCAGATGACTGAGTCGAACGTCGATGAGGTCGTAGCTGCGCTGGCCGATTCTATCTCGGAAATTCGACGGAACGCGTAAAGCAGGTTGCCCTGAAACGCCAGAGGCCTGATTTCTCCAGTTTCATAATCGATTGCGACTCGCATTTTCGGCTTCAGTCCTGCGGTCTTCGCCAAGGCCAGCATTTCTGTGTTTGTAAATACGTGCCCTTGCGTCGTACAGGAGCGACTCTGTGTTTTCCATCGAACGATGACGTCGCCGTTAGCCGGATTTGGCGCAAAACGATCTTTCAAATATCGCAAGGTGGTTTTGATGAGGCCATACGAACGAATGTTATAGCGATGGATGAGATCGACGAAGAATGTTCCTGTCGGGGAGAGCAGGCGATGAACCTGTCGCAGCACTTCTTTTCGATCATCCGCAGGAAGATGGCCGAGAACATTCCAAAGACAAGTGATGACATCGAATCGTCTTTCGCGGGCGCCAGCGTAATTTGCGAGGGCTTCCGCACGTATGGGCCAGATCTCCGCATCTTGCGAAATCTGCGCTCGCATAGCTGGGCTGGGCTCGAGGAGTACGACGTCTTTGATGCCAGCTTGTTTGGCAATGCGAAGACCTCGCACTCCATCCCCGCTGCCGATATCGAGCATCGAGCGCGCTGTGTTTGGGATTTGCGAAACAATGCTTTTCTCTACGGCTGCCAAGTACGCACTTCGTTCAGCGCTGAGTTCGGAATACTGCGGGGCAATGACGTCATAAGCTGCCACCGGATCTAGTGCTTCATTCCGATAGTCCACGGACTCTCTTTCCGAATCCATTTGCAGACATGATAAGGCCGGGACTGGATAACGTCGGAATCGGGCAGCGGAAATTAAGAGAAGCCCGGCCTGGTGGGCCGGGCCTATTGCAAGGGCGAAGGTTTAGTGGTGCATGGCTGAATCCGACATCGAACTGAAGAACAAGAAGAAGTTCGATGGCACTTGCGCGGCACGTCCTGCTTTAACTGCTGCCTCAATGTCTGCGGATGTCACCAATCCATTGCTGCCGTCCTTGGCCGGCCAATCGGTCTGATCGAAGACCAACACAGGAATTACTTGCCACCAGATGGCGGGAAGATTGATGTCCTGCGGAATTAGAACATGGTCATGATTGGGTGTGGGCAGAAACACGTTCGCGGTCGGAGGCGGAATCAGGCCAAGGGCAGCCAACGCCGGCCCTAAATCGAGCCGGGAAGAGTGCATCGTACAAGTGCCAGCAGGCTTGCCGTATTCTGGGCATTGGGTGTAGACCATAGGTTTTTGCTTAAAGCCTTCGGGAATAAATCCGAAAAGGCTGAGCAATGTGTTGCCCAAATCGGCACCACAGGCCGTCCCGGTCACGATGGTGGAACTGCAAGCGATGGCGTCGTTCGGATTCTGGTCGTCATTCACCGAGAACATCGGAACGAGCACAAATATAGGCTCGGTG
>JBEKTR010000005.1:0-33717 GCA_049515835.1 Terriglobales bacterium | reverse complement strand
CGGTGCAGGAAGTTGCGTTCACGCTGGGCAATGGCATCGCATATGTGCAGGCGGCTATTAATGCCGGGCTCGATGTAGATAGATTTGCCCCGCGGTTGTCGTTTTTCTTCAATGCGCACAATAATTTTCTGGAAGAGGTGGCCAAGTTTCGCGCGGCGCGGCGCATGTGGGCGAAGATCATGCGCGAGGAATTCAAGGCGAAGAACGCAAAGTCGTGGATGCTGCGCTTTCACACACAGACGGCGGGTTCGACGCTGACGGCACAGCAACCGGAAAATAATATCGTTCGGACGGCGTTGCAGGCGATGGCGGCGGTGCTGGGTGGAACGCAGTCTTTGCACACCAACGGCTACGACGAAGCACTGGCTTTGCCCACGGAACAAGCGGCGCGGATTGCGCTGCGCACGCAGCAGATTGTTGCGTATGAAACCGGCGCGCCGAACGCGATTGATCCGCTGGGGGGATCGTATTACATCGAGTGGCTGACCAATGAGATTGAAAAACGCGCGAATGATTATTTGGAGAAGGTAAAAGCACTCGGCGGTACGGTGCGCGCAATTGAGCGTGGATTTATCCAGCAGGAAATTCAAAACGCGGCCTACGAATATCAGCAACAAGTAGATAACGGCGATGCTGTGGTAGTTGGCGTCAATCGGTTCATGATGGAAGATGAAAAGGCGACTCCGATCCAGCGGATTGACGAATCACTGGAGCGCAAGCAAGTAGAGCGGTTACGGGCGTTGCGGGCGCGGAGAGACGCTTCGGCATGGGCGGATTCGCTGAAGCGAGTGGAAGATGCCGCGCGGAGTGGAGAGAATTTGATGCCGCGAATTGTTACTGCGGTCGACGCATATGCGACGGTCGGAGAAATTGCCGACACGCTGCGGAAAGTGTTTGGGGAGTATAAGGAAGCGGTAGTGATTTGAGGTTTTAGACTTAACCACGAAGCACACGAAGAAACACAAAGTAAGTCATAACAGGGCTGCCTTTGTGAAACTTCGTGTTCTTTGTGGTTTCTCAGTTCTGGCGTACTCGCGGTTTGTGCGGGCACTCACGCGTATTAATACATTCTTCCGGTAGAGCTAATCTTGCCACTGGAATCCCCCCAATCAAGTGGGACTGAATAATTTCTTCGACATCGGATAGCTGCACGCGTCCGTACCAGATTGTTTCGGGATAGACGACAACGGTCGGCCCGTGCTCGCATTGGTCGAGGCATCCGGATTTGTTGGCACGGATGGCGCGTTTCAGGCCAAGCTCGGCGAGGCGGCCTTTGAATGCTTTTTGGAGTTCACCTTTGCCGGTGGGATCGCAACTGCCGCGCGGAGCTTCCTGGTCACGCTGATTGCCGCAGATGAAAACATGCTTTTCGAATTTCGCCATGGAGATAGTTTAAAGGGAAGCGGCGGGTAGGGTATGAGATAAGGAAGCGGGCCAAACGCGCGGATTCTGCCGTGCGGCCCGCCCAGGTCCTTCGCTTCACAAAAAGCGCTCGCTCAGGATGACAAGCGCGCTAAGTGTCGAGAGGGAACAGGGACAGCGTTGGTCGAGCTGTGCTCGATCGGGCAGGTGACGGCACCACTACATGTTCTTTTAATCAGTCGTGGAGGGGGACGATGACTTCGCCGCCCTGGCAATAAGTGGCTACGCGTTGCAATCCGCCGGTGGGCTGAGTCACGAAGCGGACCGGGCCGTAGCAATAGACGGCGTGTCCCGTTTGTGCGAGATACCAACGTCCGCCCTTATGCGCGGGCTTGGCAGCGATTGCTGTCGCCACTTCCGGGCGGACAGGCTGGGCGAAATGAGGAGCGGTCAGAGAAAATAGGAGAAGGGCTGTCAGTGTGTTCACGTTTCACCTACCTGCAAGATTTGCGTTCAGGACTTTGTTGTCAGAACCTGAATCGTGTGACTTCGACAACGTCGCTAAGCTGATACCTTGATCCGCCGCCGATCCGGATCGTCGTCCTGGAGTTTGGGCGGCTTTTGGGTTTGCGGTTTCTTGCCGACACTTGCGCTGTCAGAAACTTTGCTGCGCATTTTATTGCCGGTTTGAGGTGCCGCTTGGGCTTGAGTCTGGTTCTTAGGAGCAACGGGGGCGGCAGCCGCTGGCATATGAGCTTTGCCGGTCTGTTTTCCAGCGGCATGCTGTTGCTGCTGAGCCAACTTGCCTTTGAGGTGAATCAGCTCATTGCTGTCGTTAAACAGATCCATGATCAAGCCGCGTTGGCTTTGAATCGTCCGGCCCTGCTCGACGACCAGCATAGTGAGGATGCCGTAAGAAATGATGAACAAGGCCACCAGCAACGGCAGCATGGTGTGTTTCGGCTTCTGAATGGCCACTTCGGGTTGGCTCGGGTCGGTCTGCAAAGTGCGCTCCGTTCTGCGCCTCGGGTGAAAGCAGGCATGAGCGTAAGTGCAGCTTGCGAACCACAGGAGATCATGTTTGTAAGTGATTGCAAAAGCAGGCGTTAACTGCAATTTGGAGGCTTACCAAAAAGCGGCGAAGTGCAACTCTCTGCACATTTTTGGTAACCGGGCCGGGTTACGGACGTGACTTGCGAGGACGAATGCTTACTTGCCGCCCATCACGAGCTTGGCAATGGTCGCCAACTGCATGTTAGAGGTCCCTTCATAAATCTTGCCGATTTTCGCGTCGCGCCAGTATTTCTCGACGGGATAATCTTTGGTAAATCCGTAGCCGCCGTAGATTTCGATGGCCAGCGAAGTTACGCGCTCGGCGACTTGGGAGCAGAAAAGCTTGGCCATGGCTGCTTCGCGGATGAAGTTCATGCCAGCGTCTTTCATCCGGGCGGCGTTATAGACCATCAGGCGCGCGGCTTCAATTTCGGTCGCCATTTGCGCGATCTGGAACTGGATGCCCTGGAAGTCGGCAATGGCTTTGCCGAATTGCTTGCGCTCCTGTGCATACTTTGCGGCATACTCCCATGCGCCGCGGGCGACTCCCGCCATCTGCGCGCCGATGCCGATGCGGCCTTCGTTGAGCGTTTCAATGGCGATCTTGTAACCTTTGCCGACTTCGCCGAGGACATTGTTTTTCGGCACTTTGCAATCTTCCAGAATCAGCTCGCATGTGGACGAAGCGCGAATGCCAAGCTTGTCTTCTTTCTTGCCGACGGTGAAGCCGGGAAAAGTTTTCTCGACGATGAAGGCCGTAATGCCCTTGTATCCGGCGGCTGGATCGACCGTGGCGAAAAGAATGAACACGTCCGCTTCTTTGCTGTTGGTGATCCAGAGCTTGCGACCGTTAAGAACATAATCGCTGCCTTTGAGTTCGGCTTTGGTTTGCAAGGCGAAAGCGTCCGAGCCAGAGCCAGCTTCGCTCAGCGCATAAGCGCCGCAGGTATCGGCGGCCATGCGGGGCAGGTAGCGCTTCTTCTGTTCGTCGGGGGTCCAGCGGAGCAGGGCGTTGTTGACCAGCGTGTTCTGCACGTCCACGATGACGCCGGCGGAAGCGTCCACGCGCGACATTTCCTCGACGGCGAGCACGGCCTCAAAGAAAGTGGCTCCGCCGCCACCGTATTGCTCGGGAATCTCAATGCCCATCAGCCCAAGCTGAAAAAACTCATGCAGCAGGTCTTTTTCGAAGACGCCTTTTTCGTCCATTTCTTTGACGCGGGGACGGACTTTCTCCTCGGCAAACTGGCGAATGTTTTCACGGAACAGAACTTCGTCTTCGGTGAAGCTCGTCAGGGGCGTCGGAGCTGGCGTTTGCAGCGTGGTCTGCGACATATGAATACCTTCAGCAATGAGATGCGAACCTGTGATTTTAACACCGGAGATGGTTGAGCTCATCAAGAGAGGCTAAAAGCAGATTCCTCGTCGCTGCGCTCCTTCCGAGTGACTGGGGATTGGGGCAGGAGGCGGTCGAGCTGCGCTCGACAGGACAGGTGGGGACACCCGTCCTTACGTGAGTTAGTTTGTTTTCCCGCCAGGAATCAACTTGAGCCCATCCGCTTGGAGAATTTTTGAGATTTGATTCTTGGCGTGAGTGAACCAGGGGCCAGCTGTATCCAACTTCACATATGCGCGCCAGTGCAGGAGAGCTTTGCGGGGCTGCTTCATTTTTTCGTAAGCCAGCGCGAGGTTGTAGTGCGCGTCCGCATATGTAGGCGCAAGCTGCAGCGCGGCGGTGTAGGTTTGGATGGCCTCAGCGACGCGTCCGGTTTCGTCAAGCACGTTGGCAAGATCGAAGTACGCAAGCGCGTAGCGCGGGTCGCTTTCGATGGCTTCGCGATAGTGCTGTTCGGCGAGACCAAATTCCTGGCGGTTGTAATACAGCGTTCCGAGATTGATGTGAGCGGCGGCGTGGGAGCCGTCGAGCTCCAGCACGCGCTGATAGGTCGCGATGGCCTGCAACTGATTGCTTGGGTCTTCTTCGAGAGCGATGCCGCGGGCAAAGAGATCGGCGACTTCAGCATCGGTATGGGTGATGCGGCGCCCGGAAATCGGCGTAGTGGTTAGCGTGGTTTCGCGGGAGTTGGGAACGAAGTCGAAGAGGAATTGTCCGGCGATGGGTTCGACGACTTTGCCTTCGTGACGGAAGGCCACGCGATGTCCAGTGGAGAAAGCGCCCGCTTCGAGCAAGGGATTTGACATTCCCGCGACCTGCTTCTGCATGGCTTCGAGCGATTGGCGAATGACGGCCGGGCGCACTTTGCGCGCGCACAAGTCGCGGACTTTCTTGATTTGCAGCAGATCAAAAAATGAGTAGGACTCGCCGACGGCGATGAGGCCAGCTTTCTCCCAGCTCGCCAGTTGGCGCGCCGTGAGGCGAAGAATCCGTATCAGATCGACTCGATTGTAGCGGTACACAGGAATGACGGGACTACCGCTCCATTATCGAGAACCTAACCTGTGATGGCAAGTGGAAAACTGGGGCAATGGGAACCAAACCCAACACTGTCGCGGATTTGGTGCAATTTGATTTCTCTCACCGCGGCGCGATATTACGAGCGGCAGAGGAGCGAATCAGCGAAGATAACTCCCATGTAACCATCTTTTAACCTGCTGTTTATTTCAGCGCAATGCTGCATGGGGCAAGATGGGCTGGCTCCATTTCAGCGGTATCATGATAAGGCTAGAGCGGACGTGGAGGATTCGGCTGTTTACGAACCACCACTCTCTACGTGTTGAAGGATAAAGTACTGACAACTTCCCATGCCCCGCGCCACCATGACCGCCACGAAATCAAAGCATAAAGCCGTCCCGTTTATCCAACCAGAATCCAGCGAGCCGCTGACGCAGCTCGTGCTGCAAGCTTGTCTGGTGGCCAAGGACGCGGCTTTTAATCTGCGCGATTTTATTGAGAATTCGTCGAACATGGCATTCCTTGCAGTGAAGGATTGCGAGAAAGAACTCGACCGCATGGAGCGGCGGATTGACGAAGAAATCACGACGGCCATCACCGAGGTTGGCGAAGCGGAAGCCCGGCAATTACTGGCATGCCTGAAGTTCATCATCGATTTGGAGCGCATTGGTGACCTGACGTGGTCTGCGACCCAGCGCCTGCAACGACTGGAAGAGAAGTTGACGCGCGAAGATGCCAAGGATTTCATAGGTATGGCCCGGGCCCTCGAAACCATGCTTACTACGGTGCACGATGGCTTTGCGCATCATGATTTGGCGGCGGCCACGACGGTGATGAAATCCGATATGCGAATTGACGACCTGTGCCGCTCGGTTTTCCATCGCCATCTCAGCGCCAGCGACCATCGGGCTCGCGAGTACAGCGTGAATCTTCTGTTTGTGGCGCAGGCCTTTGAGCGAGCTGGCGATCACGCCAAGAACCTGGGCGAGGAACTTTACCACCTGGTGGAAGGCCGCAGCCTGCGGCACGAACCCAAGCGCTCGAAAACTCGCTCGAGCGAATAGTCCGCCGGCAATCCGCTCATGTATGCGTGCTAACCTTATACGGGCAAGGTTCGTCCAACATAAGCATCTGTGTCCGCTAATCGCGTTGTTTCCAGGAGCCTCTTGCATCTATGAAATTCTCTGTGAAGTTATTCATTTCCATGCTCTTTGCAAATCTGCTTTTAACCACCCTCGTGTCTACGGTGCACGCGCAGGATGCGGCGAAAGATGAACCCGCGGTCCACGGCATTGCCGTTAGCAATATGGACACATCCGTTAAGCCGGGCGATGATTTTTTCGAGTACGCGAACGGGGGATGGATCAAGCGAACTGAAATTCCCGCTGACCGGGGCGGAATTGGCGTCTTTACCAAGCTTGGTGACATGGCCAATAAACGGACGGCTGCGCTGATTGAAGAAGCAGCGAAATCGAATGCTCCGGCGGGATCGAGTCCCCGGAAGATAGCGGATTTGTACAACTCTTATATGGACGAAGCGGGCATTGAAGCCAAAGGCGTCATGCCTCTGAAACCGCATCTGGATGGGATTGCGGCGATTCGCGACAAGAAGCAATTGGCCCGCGCGCTAGGTGAAAGCGTTCGCGCCGACGTGGATGCGCTGAACAACACAAATTTTCACACGCCGAACATCTTTGGACTTTGGGTTGCTCCCGGCTTTAATGATCCGGAGCATTACACGGCATATCTCTTGCAAGGCGGACTGCGGCTTCCTGACCGTGAGTACTACCTGTCCGATAGCGAAAGCATGAAAAATGTCCGTGCCAAGTATCAAGACCATGTTTCGGCGATCCTCAAGTTGGCCGGTTTTGCAGATTCGGATGCGCGCGCCACACGGATTATTGGGCTCGAGCATGCAATTGCGGAGAAGCACATCAGCTTGGCGGACAACGACGATATTCATAAGGCCAATAACACGTGGACTCCGGCTGATTTTGAGACCAAAGCGCCGGGGCTTGATTGGGCGGAATTCTTTAGTGGCGCGGGATTGAGCAAGCCACCCAGCTTTATCGTCTGGCAGCCGACGGCATTCATTGGCGAGTCAGCGCTGGTTGCTTCCACGGCGCTGGAGACATGGAAAGACTGGCTGGCCTACCACCTCATCGAAGCGTACGCCGGAGTGCTGCCTAAGGCATTCGCCGATGAAAGCTTCGGCTTCTTTGGAAAGACATTGACAGGCACCCCGCAACAGCGGCCACGATGGCAGCGAGGAGTTTTTGTGGTTAACGGTTTGCTTGGCGACGATGTGGGCAAGATCTACGCGCAGCGCTATTTCCCGCCCGAATCGAAGGCAGCTGCTGAAGCCATGGTGGCCAATATCAAGGCAGCGTTCCACAAGCGAATTGAAAACCTCTCATGGATGGCGCTGTCCACGAAAGCTGAAGCAGAAGCCAAACTCGATGCGCTGTATGTTGGCGTGGGATATCCGGACAGCTGGCATGATTATTCCGGCTACGAAGTGAAGTCCGATGATATTTTTGGAAACATCTGGCGAGGCGGGATTTTCCAGCTACGCTACGAAATCGGCCGCCTGGGCACGCCAATAGATCGCAAAGAGTGGTCCATGACCCCGCAGACGGTGAATGCGGTCAACCTACCTTTGCAGAATGCGTTGAACTTTCCAGCCGCCATTTTGGAAGCGCCCTTCTTCGATGCGAAAGCTCCGGCAGCGACAAACTACGGCGCTATCGGTTCGATCATCGGACACGAAATCAGCCATACATTTGACAGCGAAGGCAGTACGTTCGACTCAAAGGGCCGACTGCGAAACTGGTGGACAGACGCCGATCTCGCCCACTTTAACGACACGACGGCGAAACTTGCTGCGCAGTACGACACTTATTCGCCGTTCCCTGATTTGCATTTGAACGGGAAGCAAACGCTTGCGGAAAATATCGCCGACCTCGGCGGAATTGCGGCCGCTTACGACGGCTACATTGCCTCGCTCGATGGCAAGCCTGCACCGGAGCAGGATGGTTTTACCGGCGATCAGCAGTTCTTCATCGCGTTTGGCCAGAATTGGGGATCGAAAACGCGCGAGGCTGCCCTGCGACAGCAGGTAATGACCGATCCTCATTCGCCCGCCAAATACCGGTCATGCGAAGTCCGCAACGTTGATGGGTGGTATAGCTCGTTCAACGTACAAGCAGGGGAGAAGCTGTACCTGGCGCCGGCGGATCGTGTGCGAATCTGGTAATCGCGTCAGAATTGAAAGTCTTGCGCGCGCATCGTCCCACCCGCCCAGCAATGGGCGGGTTTTTTAATGCCCACAATTTATAGAGTTTTCAGGAATTCAAAAAGGGGGTGATGAAGGGAGAGAGCCTGCCGTCTCAAGGGTAACCCTCACCCTTCATCGAGTCTCGATGAGACTATGTCTATTCCTTCAGGTAGGACGACGCAATAATGTAATTCCATTAGTAGCGTATCTTATTGAAGAGAAATAACTTGGACAGCCAATGTCATTTGGCCGATGCGCCAGGTGATTCGTCGAGCTTAGCCAAAGCTCTTTTTGCATCGGCATCATTGGGTTCGAGGTTTAATGCGGTTTGCAATTCTTGCTTTGCCTCGGCGTTCTTACCCATGCGCACATAAAACAGACCCAAGTTCTTATGCAGATGCGCGCTTTGCGGACAGCTTCCGCAAAGCGCGATGGCCTCATTCATTTGCTCCAGTGCCTGCGGCCATTTCTGCCCGTCTGCCGATTGCAATGCAACGTTTCCCAACTCGGTTACGCGATCTGCAATCTGCTCGTTCTTGAGCACGGCGTCGAAACGATTCTGATATTTCTTTGCGTCGGGATCATGGATCTTGTTCAAGGCTTTCGCGAGGCTGAAGAGCGCCTGCGAAAAATCCGGTCTTTCTACTACCGCGGCTTTCCAGTGCTCAATCGCGCCGGCGTTGTCGCCAGCATGCGCGAGGTTTTGGCCAAGCAAATATTGCGCGTCCGCGTTTTTCGGTTGCAGCGCGACGGTTCTTTTCAAGAATTCGGTGGAACGCTCAAGCTGCCCTTGCCGGCCAGTGGATGCGCCCAAATAGAAGAGAGCGCCGGCGTTATCTGGGTCCAACCGAAGCGTAGTTTGCAACTCACGTTCGGCATCAGTGTATTTGCCGCTGTCGAAAAAGAACCGGCCAAGATTGTAGTGCGCAGCGGGCAAATTCGGATCGAGGCGCGCGGCTTCATAAAATTCTTTGAAGGCGTTTGGCCGGTCGGATTGATCCTGCAGGGCGAGGCCCAGATCCAGGTGGTTCCGCGCGGAACTCGGATCGAGAGCGACCGCTTGCCGCAAGGACTCAACGGCTTCGGCGCCATGCCCGTTCTTGCGTTGCAACATGCCTAGAGCAGAAAATGCGTCGGCGTAGTTGGAATCAATCTTGATCGCGGTGCGAAATTGTTGTTCGGCTTCGGCTAGCGAGCTTTTCTTTTCCAGCAGCAATCCATAGTTCACATAGGCCGGCGCATAGGATGGATCATTTCCAATGGCTAGTTGAAACAAAGACGCTGCGTCAGCATCCTTCCCTTGTTGGCTATAAAGCACCCCGAGGTTGTTCTGCGCTTCGGCGAAGCCAGGATCGATAGCAAGCGCCTTCTTCAAATGCAGTTCTGCTTGCGCTTGTTGACCATTGTGCAAGGCGAACCAACCCAATCGGTTCTGTGCCTGGGCGATATTGGGATCCAAGGCGACGGTGATTTGTAGCTCTTTTTGTTCAGATGTCACATCACCGAGCTTTTCGAGCGCGACCGCCAAGTTGTAGTGAAGCTTCGGATCACGGGGGTTCCGCGCGAGAGCATTCCGATAGTTTTGCGCTGCGGCGGACGCGTCGCCCGACGCGAGATTCCGATTCGCCACCGCGACAGATTTCGAGATGGCAGTATCTTTTTCGATGTCGCTTCTTAAGGTCGCCAACATGGCTGGGCCGCCCTGTGCCCGGGCAATTTCCATTTCCTGATCGGGTCGAGTTTCATCACCTTGGCGAAGCAACGCCTCGGCCAGGTAATAGTGTGCCTGCCAATTCTGACGCTGGAGTTGCAACGACGCTTCGAAAGCAGGGATGGCACAAGTGAGGCGATTCGCTTCAAAATAAAGCGTGCCCAGAGCGGTATAGGCGGCGGCCGTAGGATGGCTCTGGAGCGCTCGCAAAGCTGACGCGACCTCGTCCGTCGCGCCGTCGCTTATCAGACATGACTTAGGCAGCGCGTCGGATGATGTATGAGGAGCGGCATGCGCCGCGGGGTTCTGGGCCGCGAGATAGATCGTCCACCCGAGAATCGCCGGCGTGGCCAGTTTCGAAAAGGCGCGAGCATGCCTATTCATATTTATTTTGCGCCGGTGACGCGAGCACGAATTTGCACTTGGCTCACGCCGTGCGTCTTGCTCTGATCAACACCGGTACCCTCCCGCACAAAGTAATACTGGTTTGCGGGAAGATCGGAAAGCGTCTCAACGGTACCCCCCGGCCAGCGAATCACAATTTTCTCAGCGCGCGTTGCCATACCCAAGCCGAAATGCACGCGCAAATCGTTTTGTGATATGAAGCCGCCGCCACTGCGCACTTCTTTTTCGTGTTTATCTTTGCCGCCTTCTTGTTCCAGCGTGATGACGGCGCCTAATGCAGCGCGATTCGATTTCACGCCCTCCAGTTGCAGGCTGACCCAATTTCCGACGGGCGCGGTGTTGTAATACAGCGACGGCGCTTCGTTCATGTTATTGACCAGCGCATCTTCGTGGCCGTCGTTGAACAGATCGCCCAACGCCAATCCGCGGCCGGAGTGGACTTCGTTCAATGCTCTGCCGGCATCCGCGGTGACGTTCGCAAAGGTGCCGTCATGCAGGTTGTAGTATGCGACCTTGGGCTGGCGATAGCTGGTGCCCAGCGCTTTGCCTTCCACCTCGGGATAGACATGCCCGTTAGCGATCAGGATGCCGGGCCACCCACTATTGTCGAAATCATAAAACTGCACGCCCCAGCCCAGCCAAGTCTTGATTCGCGCGAGTCCCGCGCTATAGGTGATGTCGTCAAAGTTGTTGTCACCGCGGTTGAGATAGAGCGTGGTCGTATCGTCGCTGAAAACCGTTTTAACGATGTCTTGATAACCGCTGTGAGTGAAATCGTCGGCTGCGGCGCCCATGCCGGCCTGCTCCGATCCGTCATCGCTGTAAGCCACGCCGGCATCTTTCCCCATTTCCGTGAACGTCCCGTCATGGTTATTGTGATAGAGGAGACTCCCCGTGGAGTCACAGGCGACATAAATGTCAGTCCAGCCGTCGTTATCGAAATCTGCCGTCAAAGATGTAAAGGCATAGCACTGCGGCGCATTGCGGATGCCAGATTTCTGCGATACGTCGGTGAAGGTCCCGTCACCGTTGTTGTGATAGAGAGCATTCATGCCTGGCTTCAAACCGCGTGGCCCACAGAAAATGTTGATTCCTTTCCACGTACAACGCGCCGAGGGCGGGACGGAGTCGTAGGTGAAATCCACATAGCGAGACAGGAAGATGTCTGCTTTCCCGTCGTGATCGTAATCAATAAAACTGCATCCTGTGCTCCATTCGTCTCCTGACGTTTTCAGTCCCGCTTTGGCAGTGACATCAGTAAAAGTTCCATCGCGATTGTTGTGATAAAGAGTGTTCTGGCCCCAGAAGGTCACGAGCAGATCGACGTAGCCGTCGTTGTCGTAGTCACCTACGCACCCGCCTTGTCCCCAGCCGGAGCGTGAGAGCCCGGCTTGAGCTGTGACATCGGTGAAGGTTTCGTCGTGATTGTTGTGATAAAGATGCCCAATGGGAGCTTTGTCCTTGGGGAAGCCTTCGACGGTGGAACCGTTGGGAAGAAAAATGTCCGGCCAGCCATCGTTATCGTAATCAAAAATAATCGCGCCGTTACCCGTGGACTCAATGATGTACTCTTTGTGGGTGTCGCCGCCGTTGACGTTGAGCTCAGTCAGTCCTGCCTCCTGGGCAATGTCTTCAAAATGAACTTTGCCGGGAGAAGCAAGGTGGATGGCGGTCGACTTCGGAGATAGTGCGGTCTGCGCTGGTGCCCAGGCAACCGGGCCGTAAAGCATTGCGCAGACCGCCACTTGGCGCAATATTCCTGCGGAGGGGATCACCCTGCCATCTTAAAGCAGAAGACCGAATCTCACCATGAGACGCATTGCATCTGTTTGCCCTGGTAGCCTAGATTACCGCGTGCGGGCTGCTTCCGGTAGCGGCGAAGACCTCGGCCACTTCGTGTCCGGCAATCTCTACGAATCCCTGCACGACGTTTGGATCGAATTGCCTTCCCGAGTCAGCCATCAGCCGCCCGATGGCTCCTTCGTGCGCGAGCCCTTTGCGGTAACAGCGGTTGGAGATCATGGCATCATACGCATCAATGACTGCGACGATGCGCGAACCGATAGGAATTTCCGCCCCTTTCAGCTTCCCTGGATAGCCATTGCCGTCGAAACTTTCATGATGATGGAGAGCGTATAGACTCGCTTTATCTAGACCCGGAAATAGGCGAAGAATTGACCAGCTATATTCGGGATGCTTATTCATCAAGGCACGCTCTTCGTCGGTGAGCTTGCCTTCTTTTTTCAAAATCGAATCGGGAACGCCAATCTTGCCGATATCATGCAACAAAGCCGCGACTTCGAGCTGATAAAACTCCGACTCTTCCATGCCGAGCTTTCTGGCCACGCGAACCGCCCACTCTGCCAGGCGCGTGCTGTGAACGCCAGTCCCAAGGTCGCGCAGATCAAGCATCTGATTGAAGCCGCAGATAACGGACTTCATCAACGCCCGTTGCTGTTCCTCCAATTCCTTCACCTGGAGGAAGAGCGGGTTCAAAGCGTCGAAGGGCGAGCTGTTGTTTTGGGATTGCATTTTCTCTCCCTCGGCTATTGCAACCCCAAATTGCTGCGCCACGCTTGCACGGCCTGATAAGTATCAAGACGTCCGTGTCCCATAGCGGGATCAGAAATCGCCTGCGCATGAGTCAATGCATTTGCGGCTTGTGGTTCAAAGTTGGTAGCGGATAGTGCCCCGAGCAACGAGTTGAGCAGGCCCGAATGTTTCGCGTTGTAGGAAGCAACCATTAGCGCCGCGGTGCCGGTAACCATCGGAGTGCTGAAAGAGGTTCCCCATCCGGCCGCATAGCTGTTGAATGGGTAGGTGGTCATTACACCCTCTCCCGGACCCGCGACCCAGACCGGAGGCGCGCCGTAGTTCGAGAAGGTTGAGGGGCCATCCTCATCGTTGGTCGAAGCCACGTCAATCACGTTCTTCAGTGCAGCGGGATAGACAGTGAGTTGCTCGCCGTTATTACCGGCGGCAGCCACGCATATCACACCGTTTGCCGTCGCATAGTTCACCGCGTTCGCGAGCTCCGCCGAATAGGTGGTGTAGTTGAAACTCATGTTTATGACTT
This sequence comes from Terriglobales bacterium, assembly GCA_049515835.1. Lineage (GTDB taxonomy): Bacteria > Acidobacteriota > Terriglobia > Terriglobales > Acidobacteriaceae > JAJPHW01. Next base: position 20,420 of record JBEKTR010000005.1, on the reverse strand, counting down.
TTGCACCATGCGCCACAGCGTAGTAAATCGCCCGAAGAATATTTGAGTTATAAGCGGAACCGTTTGCGCTGAAGGCCTTGAGCGGCATGATGGTTGCCTGAGGCGCAACGAGGTGGATGATGCCGGCCGTCATGGTTCCGTGGCCGAAGGCCTGATAACCATTTCCATCCAGTACCGCAACAGTAGATTGATCCAATACCGCGACGGTGGATTGGCTGACTTGAGCTGTTTCAGTCGAATCAAGCACTGCGACTGTAGATTGGCTTACGTCGCTCATCTCAGAGCCGCCGCTCTGGTTGCGCGTGAAATCGTAACCGGCGACCAAAGAATTTTTTAGAACCGGATGATTCGGATCCACACCGGTGTCAATATCCGCGACGGTTACGCCGGCGCCAGCGGTGCCGTAGGCGGCGTGAGTAGCGTCCGTCCGGATGAGGATATTGCCGGTCTGGAATACATACCCATGCCATACCGTGGTTCCGTAATAGCTGTAAGGCGTCCGATCATAGAGATATGCAGGAGCATTTGCAGCATTCGATCCCTGGGTTTGCACCGTCTGATCGGTTTCGATCGAAACCAGCCCGAGAACAGAAAGATTCAGCAAAGATGTGAGCGGCGCTAGCTGCGAGGGCACTTGAATCATGAAAAGCTGGCCCTGTGGATCTCCGAGCGCCTGGGTCTGCGAGCAGCGTAGGAGCGCGCAGATCGGCAAAAGGCCATTGAGGCCCAAATTATCTCTAATAATCAGGCGCGACTGCGCAGCATTGGTCGATTGAGCGAAGCCACTCTGAGCTGACAACCCGACCGCCAAAACAAGCGCGAAACCAGTCGCTAAGAAACGCGAAATCTTTGTGGAACCGGAATTAGAAAGCTTATGGATTTTCATTACCTCTCCCCGACTTGGCGGTCTTTAATCTGTCCGCTTGAGTCTATGAAAAAACTTTTGTTCAGTACACTTACAGCAGTAATTCGAGAGTGGTTACCTTTGGTGGAAGCCCGCAAAGGCTGCCAATTCAGGGCCTTTCCCGCTGCCCGTAACTCATTCGTAAAGGGGGAGGATTACTTCTGCTTGGTCTTTCTTCCGGCCAATCGAAATGCAAAGATGGTTCGCCGGTTCAAATTCCAACTGAAACTCTCCAAAGTGGTTGGTAATGGTTTCAGAGAGGGATATCTTTCCATCCATCACCTGCACCGAAAAGCTCTTCATGGGGGATGGGGGAACGTGTCGCTCTAAAACCTGCCCGACCAAGAACGTGCTTCCGGCCGACTTTCTTTCCAATCGGAGGTCGATATAGAAATTGTCGGTCTCATACAAAAACTGCCGAGTTACGGCCGTTCCGCGAATTCCAGCCGTTGCTGGCTGAAGAGATGAGTCGAACAATAAGCGGAAGCTGTCATTCGGCCTTCTCGCGCGGGAGGCAAAAAAGCTTTCAACCACGCGGACGGAATCAGGCGATGGCGCGAATTTATGGGCCTTCCTAGCAATCTCCAGCGTGCTCCGCCATAGTTGCATCGTGACCCTGCAAGCATCACACCCGACATCCACATGCTGTTGCATCATGTGTTTCAGGTCCGGCGCAGCAGCATCGCGAACAAAATCGGCCCATTGCGCTTCGCTGTAATGCTTCACTACCTGCTCCTTGGGGTGGTATTGGCTGTTTTTGCTTTCTGGGAATAAGGGAACCCTGACGGCGGAAAAATATAGGGAGAAGAAAATTTTCTTGGGGCGGCTAGGCTTGGCCGACTAGAATGAATGCAGCCCATTGATAACAATGGGGATATTGCGATTTCATCTGCAATGTCGCTGTCCGCAAGGCGGCCCGTTTGGATTGGCCATCGTTCAACGCTTGGTAGAACGCCGTCATAAATTCAGCGGTGCTCTTATCTTGTACATCCCATAAGCTAAGCATTAAAGACCGGGCGCCGGCATAAAGAAGACCTCGCACCAAACCAAGCAATTCGTCGCCGGGAGAGACTACGTTCATTCCAGTGGAGCAACCACTCAAGGTGATGAGATCCACTGGCAGTCGCAGTTGATAAAGGTCGAACAAACTGAGCGAGGAGTTTCCCAAGCGAATCGCCGAAAACATAGGGTTATCCTGCCGGAATCGGCCATGTGTAGCAATGTGAATGATATGGCTCGAGGGGCCTTTCTGCCGCAACACATGATCATTTGCTTCCTCGCCAACGAATAACTCCGAATTCGTCAAAACTTTAGAAAGCGCCCGTACTTCATCCAGGATGGCAGGCGCTACAGGGTCGGGGATGCCCAAAATCAAAGAACCACCCGAAGAGTTTGACGATTGCCTTTGAGAAAGCGAATAAATACTGGCGCTCGGGGCGTATGAAATCGTATGCCGGTCAATCAAATATTGGGAACCGTCGTACAACGCATGGAACGGAATGTAGTGCAATAAACCGTGCGGCACAAAAACAAGATGTTCCTTATCTAATCGCGCAGCGATCGGTGCCACAAGCTCTTTATGAAGCTCGAAAAGATGGTTTTGGGACGCGCTGACGAAGGCGTCATAAAATTTCTCGACATATTCCGAATTCAGCCGGAACTTCGAAAGTTGAAACTGCAATAGTCGCAACAAATCTGCGATTCGGCTCTCCAGCGTGATGGGGAAAATTTCCAGGGTTTGACGCCCGATCAAAGACACCAGGATCTTGTCGTGCATGCGGAAATATTCGACTAACAAAGTGTCGCTAGGAATCGCTTCTCTGATCGTGGCAAGCGGTAAATGCGTGGGCGTTTGCAAGCCGGCCATGGAAGCATCCGACTCCGATGCTTCTTGCATCATGTTGATCAAGTCTTTTTCCCTGCGTTTCGCGTGTTCTTGAAGAGAGGCAATTCGATTTGGCGTTTGTCCCTCTGGTTGAAGTTGTTCACGCTCAATCCGGTTGTAGTACCAGTTGAGTTCTTCTCTAAGGTCCCGCATCGAACGGACAAGTTCGCTTTGCCCCGCCGTAGGAGTGTCTAAAACGGGTGCTGGGCGTACCAAAAGGTCCATCAAGCTACGCGATTTGGCCTGCTCGATGTAATTGAATGCTTCTTCAGTCGCCGATGACGCAGAGCGCGCGAGGCAAAGTTCGACCAAGTTCTCATAGACTTCTGTCCGGTTTTTCAAGAACGCGATTTTAAGTTCTTCGCCGCGTAAATTGCCACGAAGGGTTTCGAGCGATTCGCGCGCGCGCGAATATGAAGCATAAGCGCCATCGTGATCGTTGCGCGCTGAGAACACGTTGCCCGCGAGCAGGTAGGCTTGATAAGAAAGTACCGGTGAGCTGAGTTCCGAAACTCTTGTCACCGCGAGATTCGCATGCTGCCGCGCCTCCTCCAGATCGCCAGTCCGGAGCGCGATTCGGGCCAAAAGCAGTTCCGCCAGTACGGCCTTGCCTGTGAGATTTAGCCTATAAAAGGACTCGATTGCATCCTGACAGTGACGCCGAGCTTCAAAAAGCCTGCCTTCATTAAAAAACACCAGAGCTTGATAGAGATCAATCAGCGACGGCCAAGCCCGGTTCTTCTCTTTTGAGAAGATCTCCCGGGCTTCTGTGAACAGCTTGAGACCTTCGAATGCATGGCCTTGCTGACTGACCGCGATGGCGGAAAAGGCGAGGCACTTGGCTGCCTCATAACCCATATTCAACTCTTGAAAGCCAGCAAAGCCTTGTTTCGCCAGATCGTGAGCTTCTGGGCTGAGATTCAACTCTAAATACAGTTCTGCCAAATCCAGATTGCACAGCGCGGCATGATACCCGTCGTTGAGCTCTTTTGATTTTGCACGCGTGGCCCGCAACATTTGGATCGCCTTGCTGTATTCCCCGCGCAGGTAGTGCAGATACGCGATATTGTAATCGGCCTGTGTTACCAGCAGAGGCATGTTATGGTCTTCGCAAAATTTACGGGCCTGCTCGTAAGAAGCAACTGCTTTTGGAAAATTGTTCAAACTGATATAGCAAGTCGCCATGTTGCTCAAAGCTGCGGCGATCCCTTCGGCGTCCTTATCCCGTGGGAGCTCCTGATAGGCTTTTTCGTAGCACGCGAGAGCTTCGGCAAAGCAGTCTTGCCGGTAGTAAACGTTGCCTAGATTAATCTCCAGTCTCAACAATCGCCATGTGTTGCCCTGCGATGCAAAGATCTCTCTCGCTTTGGCGCCAGCAGCAAAGGCGCGATCGTATTCACTCATTAAGAGCAGTGGTTGCATCATGGTGCTCATCGTCCGCGCCACTTCGCCGGAGTTACCGGCCGCTTCAAATAAGCTGGCAGCCCGGTCATGCATAGTTACGGCGTCCGCGTATTCATTTTTGGCGTAAAGCACATTCGCTTTGGCCCGGGTTGCCAAAGCCATGGATTCTTGGTCGCCGAGGTTTTCAGCGATTAATAGCGCGGCATCCGCCAATTGAAGCGCATGGGGGATGTTCACGCGAATTTCTTCCCGAACCCAATCTGCAGTCTCTTTTACAAAACTTGGTTGTAATAGCAAACCATGCTGCGAAAGAAACTTATGTTGGCTTTCTCCGCTGGAAAGCGCGGCAAGCTCCCCGAACAATTCTTTGGTTGAGGGCTGATCTATCGGGTTCAATAGAACCCTCTTTCATGCAGCGACTTCCGCAGTTGTGCCAGGCAACGCCCACGAATAAATCCGATTGATCCCGTCGCCAGATTCAATTCCTTGGCGATCTCATCGTAAGGTCGTGGTTCATCTTCAAAAAAAAGCATGTGTACCATATTCTTGCAGCGTTCCGGAAGAGCGGTGATAACTTCCCGGACAATTTGCTCGCGTTCCACCTGGAATAAGACTGCATCAGGCAGATCATCGGTGCTGAGACTCATACTGTCGATACCGGAGTCATCGATAAGGGTCAAGCGGCGCTTTTTCCACCGCAGACATTGATGGTAGCTGGTTTGCATCAGCCACTTCGGAAGGGCTTTCGGCTCTCGCAGTTTTGACAATTGTGCAAGTAATTCGCCGCACACAGACTGGAAGATATCGTTGGCTTCGTCGTTAGACAGCCCGAACTTAATAGGAATGGAAAAGATCAGATTTTTGTATTTCTCAATGAGCCCCGACCATGCAGCTTGATTGCCTTTAAGGCATGCGTGGACCAGCTTTTCGTCCGGCCATTGAGATGCGGGTTTGGCCGCTGCGCCCCTCACTTGACATTGGAAGCCGTTTGGCTCGTGTTACGAAAGAGCTGCTCCACATTCCATAGAGTGGCCGGGTCGAGAACCGCCGGCGCAAAGTTCGCAATGTCCTTCTTCGCGCCTACTAAGATGTCAGGTGTTGCAAGAAATATGAAAGGAAGATTAGTGGCGACTATTTCCTGAACCTGATCGTAAGTATTTTTGCGTTCCTTGTACTTAAGCTCGACCATTTGCTTCTGCATTAGCTGATCGATCTGATCCTCCCACAGTGTTGCGGGCTTGGTTTCTCCAAGATGCCAGAGATGAGTTCCTCCATTGGAAAGCCAAACGTTTAGTTCGGGGTTTGGATCGGCATCCCCGCCGCCCAAGGCCATGATGCTGGCTTCATAATCATAGGTCTGGAAGACGCGGTCGATGACTGCGCGAAATTCCAGCGGCACAATGTTTATGGTCATCCCCAACTTGCTCAAATCGTCCTGAATAAGGGTCGCCATCTTGAGTCGTTGCGCATTCGAAGTGCTCGCAATGATTGAGAATTCGACCTGCCGGCCTTTGTTGTCGATGAGTTGGCCATCGCGCCAAGAGAAGCCGCCTTGTTTTAGCAACTGCTTCGCTCCTTCGATCGATTGGGTCGGATGGGGAAGCTGTTGATCCACCCAAAACCGATTTGATGGGCTCACATTGCCCCACAATGGTGCTCCACGTCCCGCGTATACCAGTTTTACGATGGATGCCCGGTCAATCGCGAGGGAGACAGCCTGGCGAAACTGCAAATTCTGAAACCACACTTGCTTAGCAATGGTTTTATCGAGATTCTTACCTTGCAGGTCGTTAAGGTTGAAAACTAAGAAATTGTATTCAAGGCTGGGACCGAGATCGAACAGTTGAATTCCGCGGGTGGCCGCATCTTTCGAAAGTAAGTTGTAGTTATCGGCGCCGATCCGGCTGATTATGTCGGTATCTCCGGCTTGAAAGCGCAACACCTGGGCGTCCTCGTTGCCAACAAAGAGAAAATCTAGTTCATCAAAATAGGGGAGGCGGTTCTTGTTTTTGTCGGCTTTCCAGTAATAGGGATTGCGCTCCAGCACGATTCTTTGTCCCGCGATGTACTGCTTTAAACGAAACGGGCCGAGTCCCGCGACATCCCCTGGCGATGCCGACAACGTCCAGGTTTGAGCAAAATTGCCAGATTGGAAAGCATCTTGTAAGAGATGGCGGGGAATTATGGCGATGCCATCAAAGATTCGTTCGGCAGCGGCGTATGGCGCAGCCAGCGTAAAACGGACGGCATATTGATCAAGTTTTTGAACTGTAACCGGCTTTCCGCCAACTACCAACAAATCGCGTTGCGGCGAATGAGTCTTTTCGTCGAGATAAACTTGGAACGAAAACACGACATCGTCGGCGTCAAGAGGTTGCCCATCCGAAAATCGCAATCCTCTGCGGAGCTTGATCGTAAAGATCCGCCCGTCCTTTGATAGGATCCACGATTTCGCCAGGGCGGGTTCTGTCTTCTGGGTAGCTCGATTGATATGAATGAGATCGGCTGTAATGCGGCCGATTACTTCGCGAGAGGGAGCGTCGGTGGCAGTAACAGGGTTTAGCGTCTTCGGCTCGCTGCGCTGCGCGACTGTAAGTATTCCGCCGTATTGGCCAATCGGATTGTCAATGATTAGAACCTCTTCGCCGCGTTGCAATGGTTGTGGAGAAGAAGCTGCGAAAGCAATGCCGCAAGAGATAAAGATAAGGACCGCGCTCATCCAGTTCAAACGGAGCATACAATTCGCAGACCTTGCATGAAATTTAACTTGATTGTAGCCGTTGTTGAAAAGCATTGGCTACGCAGAGGTATCCAAGAGATACACTTACGAGCGCCAACGCGGGAGCGAACATCCACCAATCGGCAACCAGCACGTTGTAATGCTGTAGATTGGCCAGCAAATTACCCCAACTTGGCTTTGGTTCACTCAATCCCAATCCTAAGAACGACAGCGCAGACTCTGCGGCGATATATTGCGGTACGAGCAGGGCAGCTTGAGTGAGGAGAATGCCGTAAGTTTGAGGAAGAATGTGTTTTAGTAAAATATGAAAGTCCGATGCTCCAAATCCGCGACTGGCTGATACGTATTTGAGAGTCTTTGCGCTTAAAACCACGCCACGAATTAAGCGTGCTGGGCGTGCCCACCCAATAGTCCCGATGACGGTTACGAGAAGGAAGAAAACTTGAGCAGGGCTGGTATGCAATGGCAGAAAAGCTCGCACTGCCAGCAAGACATAGAGCCAGGGAAGAACAAGAAAAAGCTCGGCTCCACGCATCGTTATGTCATCTACCCATTTTCCGTAGTATCCAGCGAATAGGCCAATGACCAGTCCCAAGCACAACGACACGGTCGTCGCCAGCAACCCAACGGCGATGGAGATCTGGCCACCGTAGAGAGTGCGGGAAAATTGATCCCTCCCATAATCGTCCGTGCCCGCCAGGAATATCTGAGCGGGACTTTCCGCCCCAAAGAGATGGATATGGGACGAAAAGATCCAAGCAGTTTCATATTTCGAGCCGTCGACAAAAAATCGGATCGGATATTCCTGTGCCCGAGACTCTGTATAAAGGCCTGGGTCGTCTGGCTGTGGCAGTGATCGATAGACGAACGGATGCAGGTGAAAATGTCCGCGAACATCAACGAAATGAAGTTTTGTCGGAGGTGCGAACGGAAAGTCACGATTTTGCACCGCTGGATCGTAAGGAGATACGAACCCTGCGAAGAAAACGGCTAGATGCAGGAGCGCCAGGAGGCTCAATCCGAGCCAGATGTTACGCCGGGAATCCATTACTCAGCCCTCACACGTGGATCAATCGCCAAGAGCATTAAGTCAGCCAGCAAACTTCCGAAGATCATAAAGATGGTTGAAGCCGTTACCACTCCGACGACGACATAGAGATCGCGAGACATGGTGGCATCGAGAAGAAGCGGCCCTAATCCCGGCCAGCCCATTATGATCTCTACAAGTAGGGATCCACTCAGGAGTCCGCCTAAAGAAAGCCCAAACAGTGATATCCATGGGTTGGCGGCCGCTGGCAGTGCATAACGCAACAAAATTCGCCAAGGAGAAATGCCATGCCCGCGAGCCGATTTTACAAACGGCTTATCGAGAGCTTCCACCATGCTGCTACGAATATGCCGGACGAGGATTGGGAGACTCGCAATCGCGAGTATGATAGCGGGCCCTATTAAATGAACCACGGTGTCGCTGAACCTCGCCGCGGAAGCTAAATGTTCGTGGTTGGCGGAAACCTTACCTCCGACTGGGAGTGAATGACTGCGCATCGCGAAATAAAGCAAGCCCAACGCGAGCACGAGTTCAGGGAGTGCCAATAACAGCGAAGTTCCCAGCATCTGAATACGATTTATCCATGAAGCAGGCCTCATTGCTCCCAAAATTCCGAGTGGGATGGCGATGATCCATGCCAATAGCAGGGCTGAAAAGTTAAGAATTAAGGTGTTGAAGGCGCGTTCCTTCAAAAGGCTGCTCACCGGAGTGTTGTACGAAAGGGAATAACCCCAATTGCCCCGGAGCACCGCATTTGCCCAATTTTCATAGCGGAGCGCCAAGGGCTTGTCTAATCCATATTGCGAACGCAGCGCCGCGACCGTCTCCTTTGAAATTTGTGGATTCAGCTTCACTTCATCGAAGTAATCGCCAGGAGCAAGAGCGCTAAATGCGAAGCACAATACTGAAGCACCGAGTAGCAATAAGCCAGCATGAACCACTCGTCGGAGTGCATAATTCATATGCTGGCTCCTGCATGCGCAAATCGCGCCCGCTGGTCGAATTGGTACCCTGATGCTAGTAATCGTTGTGTAGCCGAGTGTGTTGGAGTTGCGAAAATTTCTTCTCTACACCCCTGTTCGACCATTCTCCCTTGATGCATGACTGCTACATAGTCAGCGACTTGGCCGACCAACCCCAAATCATGTGAAATCAGCAACAGGCTTAAGGCGTAACTTTCCCGAAGATCCATAAGAAGATTGATAATCTGTGCTTGCGTGCAAAGGTCCAAGCCGGATAGGGACTCATCGAGAATCAGGAGAGTTGGTTTTAAGGCTATCGCACGCGCGATGGCTAGACGTTGCCGTTGTCCACCACTAAATTCCGAGGTCTTCCGATTCGCCCATTCCGGTAACAACCCCACCTCTTCCATCAACTCATAAACGCGGCTGCGTATTTCAGGGGGTCGCATGAGACGTTGAATTTCTAAGGGTTCCGCGATAATCTCCGCTGCCGTGAATGTTGGATTTAATGCCCCGGCGGAATCCTGGAAAACCATTTGGATTCTCGGCCGCAACTCAACTAACTTGCGGGGCGAGTTCCATGAAATCTCTTTGCCTTCGAACCAAATCTCGCCCGCATCGGGTTTTTCGATAAGAGCCAGGCAACTTGCCAAAGTGGATTTACCCGATCCCGATTCTCCCACCAGCGCTGTCAGGCGTCCGGTCACCACCTCGAGGTTCACATCAATCAGTGCGTCAACAATGAATTGGTTTCGAGAAAACAACTTGCGTTGCCGGTGTCGTTTGCTCATGCCGCGGGTCGTAATAACCGCGTTTACGGAACCGCGAGAGCTAGGCTCAATCGCCATGTTGATAGCAACTTGGTTCGGAGGTTTCTTCAGAAAATGTGATGGGCAATCGTTTTCGGCCGGTCTGATTTCGTTGCGTCGTGCCAAAAGCGAAATCCACCAAACTTCTTGTATAGGGGTGGCCCGGTTTCCGAAAGACTTCGGATACGAGACCTTGTTCAACGATCCGCCCTCTATACATCACAAGCACACGATAGGCAAACCCTTCCAGTAATGCTGGGTTGTGAGTTATAAAGACGAAGGCTGTACCTAATTCCCCGTTTATTCGCTTCAAAAGATGAATGATTTCCAATTGGATCGTGGCATCAAGCGAACGGGTGGCCTCGTCGCAAATCATCAGACTGGGATGGCAGGCCAGAGCTTGAGCAACGGCAACCCGATGAAGCTCCCCTCCGCTGAGTTGGTGTGGGTATGCATGGTAGATGCGGCTCACGTCCGCAAACTGCATGTCATCTAGAATCTGTTGGCATCGTTCGCGGCGACTTGATCGCCGCACGTCGTGAGCCCGCAGCACTTCTTGGATCTGCGCGCCGGCGCACAAATAAGGGCTTAACGCCAGCCCCGGTTCCTGTGAAATCAGCGCGAACTGCTTCCCTCGTATTCTGCGATACTCTGATTCTTTGAGCGTCAGAAGATCTTTGTCTTGATACCGAAGTGAACCTTGAACGTGGGCTTTTGAAGGAAGCAAACCCATTATTGCCGCAGCCAGTGTGCTCTTCCCGCTGCCTGATTCGCCGAGGATGCCGACGATTTCTCCCTCATGAATCTCGAGGTCCATGCCACGTATCGCTGGAATCGAATTGCTCTCTTCGTTCATGTAAGTAACGCTCAGGTTGCAAGCGTTTAACAGAAGAGGAGTGCTAGTGACATGCTGATCGATGAAAGACACGACGGAATAAGCATCCTTTCAGGTACGTGAAGTGCTATCTGATTGTGCAGGATAGCTTTACAGTTTCAGAAATTACCGAGGTAATGCCATATAAGAGAGTTGATTCGTCGCATTTTTTACTCCAGTTTGCTAGCACACATGACAATTTGGACTTAAACAAGGGAAAGCCGTCTATCCTGAGAGTCCACTAGTAGCTGCACAAATGGAGAAAGGCCATGCGCGCGGTGAATGCAGTCCAATGTTCCGAAATTCCGGCACCAAGGTTGAAATGTCTCCGGCACCGCAATGCATTCTTACGTCACAAGGAATTGGGGGGGCTCCAAAAGAAGCAGGTAAGTGGTTGAAACGATGGAGCCGACGAGCGGACTTGAACCGCTGACCTGCCGATTACGAATCGGCTGCTCTACCAACTGAGCTACGTCGGCCTGACATTGATTCTAAATGGGCGCTGATGAGGCGTAAAGTACGGTCATTTCGCACCGTATCTTTCCCACGGCTGCAAGATTTTCACTGAAGCCATGCCTGCGGCGGTTGCCGCTTGAATCCCCATCTCGGTATCTTCAAATACCAGGCACGATTCTGGCATGACGCCGAGCCGACTAGCGGCGAGAAGAAACGCCTCAGGATCTGGTTTCGGTTTGCGATATTCGCCAGCGCCAACGATGACAGGAAACTTTTCGAGTAGCTGCAATGCCTGGAGGGACGCAATCACCGACTCACGCGTGCTGCCGGAGACGACGGCAAAAGGGATTTTGCCATGGCGTGCGTTGATGATATCCAAGACTTCAGGGATGGCTTTCAGCTGAGGAAGAATCTGGAAATAGTAACTCTCTTTGCGATGCGCGACTTCTTCCACCGGCATGTGCAGCCCATGCTTCCGGTTCAAATCGGAGATGATCTGCTTGACGGGTATTCCGCCCCAGGCGTAGAAATCGTTTTCGGGCAGTTCGCAGTTCCACTCCGCCAAAGCCTTGTTCCAGGCGATGAAGTGCAGCGGCATGGAATCCACGATAGTGCCGTCGCAGTCGAAGAGATACGCACCAAAGTCGCCTGGCGGCAGCCGCAAGGTGCTTCGTTTTGGATTTTCCAAGGAAGCGGACATTACTCATTTTTTCACAAAAATCAGGTTTGACGCAGCGGATTGAGAATGATACCGTTTTCGTTCCCGGAGGAAAACTTATGAAACACGCGCTATTTTGCACCGTCGTGTTGTTTGGACTTCTAGGTGTGAGCCTTGCGCAGCAAATTGCTACGGCTCCTGCGCAGTCTTCTCACGCCCAAGCTTCCCATACCCACGCGGCGGCCAGGCCAGCCGCATCACCGGATGCGGTCTGGGCTGATTTGATGGCCGGCAACCAGCGGTTTGTCGCAGGAAAACCAAGGCAACGTGCAGTGCTGCCGCTACGCAAGAAGTTGGCTTCCGGGCAAAACCCCAATGTCATTATTCTTTCCTGCTCGGACAGCCGGGTTCCGCCAGAACTGGTATTTGATCAGGGCCTCGGCGATCTCTTTGTGGTACGCACAGCGGGAAATGTCGCCGATCCCGTCGCGCTCGGCAGCATTGAGTATGCTGTGGAGCACATTAACAGTCCCGTGCTCGTCGTAATGGGTCACCAGAAGTGTGGCGCGGTTAGCGCAGCCTGCTCGGGCGAAAAAATGCCCAGCGACAATCTGGAAGCGATCATGAACAAGATTGGGCCCGCGGTTAATCAGGCAAAGACTTATGCCAAGGGCGATGATTTGCTTGATGCGGCCGTCAAAGAGAACGTCGGGCAAAGCGCGAAAGATTTACAGACCAACAGCGAGATCATTCGCAATGCCGTGCAATCGGGCAAGCTTAAGATATTTGAAGCGGAATACAGCCTGGACACCGGGGAAGTAACGCGTCTTAACGCGCCCGCCGGAACCCAGAATTAGCTATGCTGGCTCGAGTCGTTCGCTCGATCAATTATTTTTCTGTCGAGAACTGGTAAACCGTTCGGGAGTGGAAGGTACGACCCGGCCTCAGGATGGTGGACGGAAACTCCGGATGGTTTGGAGAATCAGGGTAATGTTGCGTTTCCAGAGCCATGCCGTCGCGCTGACGGTAAACGTGGCCATGTTTACCGGTCAATGTGCCATCGAGAAAATTGCCAGAATAGACCTGAATTCCGGGTTCGGTTGTATAGACCTGTAAAACCCGTCCGCTGGTCGGTTCAGTAACTCGCGCGGCGAATTTCAAGCCGTTGCCGCTTCCGTTGATGATGAAATTGTGATCGTATCCATTGGCGAGAACGAGTGGCTCATATTTGTCGTTAATGCGCGCGCCGATGGCGACAGGCTTTGAAAAATCGAGCGGCGTTCCCTGGACCGACCGGATTTCGCCGGTTGGAATGAGCGTGCCATCCGTTGGCGTAAAGTGATCGGCATTCAACGTAAGTACATGACCCAGAATGTTGCCGGTGCCCTCGCCTGCCAAATTGAAATAGGTGTGCTGGGTAAAGTTGATTGGGGTGGCCTTGTCGGTCGTAGCTTCGTAGTCGAAAATGAGTTCGTTCTTTTCGGTGAGCGTGTAGGTCACAGTCGCTTGCAGGTTGCCGGGAAAACCTTCTTCGCCGTCTTTGCTTGTGTATTTGAAAACGACGCCGACACCATGGTGATTTTGGAACGACGAAGCTTGCCAGAAGACTTTGTCAAAGCCGCGCAAACCTCCGTGCAGCGTGTTCGGGCCGTTGTTTTTCGGTAAGGCGTACTTGACCCCATCCAGTGTGAACGTGCCGTTCGCGATGCGGTTGGCGTAGCGGCCGATGATGCCTCCGAAATGGGGATTATTTGTCGTGTACTGATCGAGATTGTCGAAACCAAGAACGATGTCGTCGCTCTTGCCGTTCTTGTCGGGCGCGCGTAGTTCAAGGATGATGCCGCCGTAACTCATGGCGCGGACTTCTATGCCATGCCCGTTCGATAGCTTATAAATATCGACGGGTTTACCGTCGATCAGGGCCGGAGCCTCTTTGGCGACTTCCAGTTTCCCTTTGGAGGATTTTGCCTGAGCGAAGTTGGCGGCGCGGGCAAGAACGGTGCTCAGAATGAAAGCAACGATGAGGCGGTTTCGGTGGTTCATTAACTCTCCTGTCCTGTTCATGCAGCTTCACAATTATCCACTAAATCGACCTGTTTAACGCTTGAATTTATGCGGATGCACGCGTCCGGAACGAATAGAATAGCGGTACTCTAGGAAAATTCATGAGCAAGAAAAAACTGAACGTCGCAATGATTGGTTCTGGATTCATCGGCAAAGTTCATTCCAATGCATTCCGCCAAGTCGGCCATTTCTTCGATGTTCCTTATGAACTCAATTTGAAGGTTTTATGCGCCCGTGATCAGGCGAAACTCGCGGCAGCGGCTTCCCAATGGGGATGGGAAGAAACATCTACAGATTGGGAGGCGATTGTACACCGCGAAGATATTGATGTGATCGACATTGCCGTGCCCAATTCCTTGCATGCACCTATCGCTATCGCCGCTTGCGAAGCCGGAAAGATGGTATGGTGCGAGAAGCCGCTGGCGGGAACGCTGGAAGATGCTGAAGGTATGGCGCGGGCGGCACAAAACACCCGGAATCTCGTTTGGTTCAACTATAGGCGCATTCCGGCTGTAGGTTTTGCAAGGCAGCTTCTCGATGAGGGCCGCGCCGGCCAAGTCTTTCACTATCGGGCGCTTTATCTTAATCAGTCCGGCAATAATCCCAAGAAGGCGAACGCATGGCGCTACCGGCGAAGTGAGGCTGGGATGGGTGCCTCAGGCGATCTGCTCTCGCATGTGTTAGATCTTGCCCTCTACCTCAACGGTCCGATGACAGAACTCTCGGCGATGATGCACACGTTTGCGCCCGGCCGCGATGTGGACGACGCCACTATGTTGCTTGCCAAGTTCGCGAACGGTAGCGTAGGTACGTTTGAAGCGACCCGTTATGGCGTGGGTTGTCCCAATCGCAATGATTTCGAGGTCAACGGCTCGAAAGGAATGCTTCGTTTTCGTATGGATGAGATGAATCAGCTGGAATATTTCGATGCTACCCAAGACCCGAGCATGCAAGGAATGCAGAGGCTCACGATTACTGGACCGAATCATCCCTACTGGGAAAATTTCTGGAAGCCTGCGCATATTCTCGGCTACGAACATCCGTTCATCGCCACAGTGGGGGACTTCTTGCAATCGCTCGTCAAAAGCGAACCGTTCCACGCGAACTTCGACGACGCCTTGGCCGTGCAACGGGTGTTGGATGCAGCCGAGCGATCTTCCTCATCGCGTAGCTGGGTCAGTCTGGAGCGGTAAGCAGCTATTTCAACGTCACTTGCTGTTTGGAATTTGCGTTCAGCCAATCGATTGCTTTCGTCGCCAGTTCAACATCTTCCTGCGAAGAGAGTCCGCTCACACCGATGGCGCCGACGACAGCACCGTCGCGAATAATCGGTAATCCGCCGCCCCAACCGACGAAGCGAGGATCGCCATAATAGGCGATGTCATGGCCTTTTTCAGGATGCCGAACTTTGTCGCCAATATCTTTTGTAGGCTTGCGTTCGCGGGCCGCAGTCCAAGCTTTGTTTGCAGCGACATTGATAGACGAGAGCGGCGCGCCATCCATGCGCGCAAAGGCGATTAACTCGCCGTGAGAATCCGCGACCGCCACGACAGCAGCTTTTTTCAATTGGGTCGCATGATCGACTACAAGGTCGATCATTTTTCTTGCTTCAGAGTAGTCGACGGTGGGAAAAGTTCGCATACGGGATAGAAATTCTCTACAGAATAAAAAAGCCGGACTGGGTAGGTTCCCAGCCCGGCCAACTCCCTAATGTTAGAACACAAACTTTAGAGCCAACTGTATCAGACGCGGGTTATTGACCGTTGAGGTCACAACGCCGAACCCGTTGCCAGTCGCCGTTCCACTGAATCCGGTACCCGGAGGTCCGAATTGCGGATGGTTGAAGAGGTCGAAGAACTCGGTGCGGAACTCCAGACCGTAGCGCTCTTTAAACGTTGTGCGTTTGAAGATAGCGAAGTCGAAGTTATTGATGCCGTCCTGGCGGAGCGAAGAATCCACGCGGGATTCGGTTCCGAAGCCCCAGTCGGGCGGTGCCGCGAAGCAAGAGGTGTTGAACCATTGGGTGATTTTGCCGCCACCTGCGCCCTTATCGCAACCTGCCACCACGTCCGGACGAACGTTGCTTACGCCCAAACCGGCTGCTTCCAGCGGTGTTGCGGCGCCAGCCCACGAAATCTTGAGCGGGAAGCCGCGTTGGAATGTGGTTACGCCATCAATACCCCAACCGGATACGACCTTGTCAGTCACGCCGGTTGTGCCCGAGAGGAAGCGCTTGCCATGCCCGAAGGGAAGATCAAGCACATAGCTGACGACGAGGCGTTGAGAAACGTCTTGCGACGAGAGAGAACGCTCGCCGTTCAGATTGTTCCAATCCTGCACGGAACCGACGCCGCCAGTGTTACCTTCAAGCCAACTCGTCAGCGTGTCGGTGTTGCTCAACAGCTTCGCATTGGTGTAGGCGACCAGCATCGTGCCGCCGCCGCCGAAGCGACGGGTCAAGCTCGCTTGCAGCGAGTTGTAGTTGCTGCTGCAGCAGCCGTAGCCGTTAAGGTTCAATCCGTTGTATTGCGGGTAAGGACGATCCAGCTGGCCTTGGTTGACGTTGTTACCCTGCAACGAGGTGTTGGGGCTGTTAATGGGATTCGTAAGTCCGGCTGCTGCGAACGAAGTCGCAATCGTCGGCGTCTGTCCAGCCGCAGCTTGCGCGGCAGCCTGCTGAACGAACGAATCCGGAATTTGGTTTGCATTGGTCTGGTATTGCTCGAGATGCACACCATGCGAACCGGCGTAGGCGACATCGAGGAAGAACCCAGCACCCAGTTGGCGCTGAATGTCCAAGTTGTACTGCTGAACGTATCCGGGCTTAGGATTCGTATAAGGGGCCAGACCCGGAGAGCCGTTAGTCGCAGCAAAGTTCGAGATGTTCCCGTTACGTCCGGGAGGCGGCAGGATTCCATTCACGCCGAATGGTCCAGCGGTCAGACAGGTAAAGCTGCCGAAGGTTTGGCCTGCCAGAGTGCAATTGCTGTTATCCAGCGTTGCCGCCGGGGAGAGACCATGGTTTGTAGTCGCAACGAAAGGAGTCGTTGCCAGGTTGATGAGGTCGTTATCTGGGTTCAGAGCGAAGGAAACATAGTTCGGAATCCAGAACACGCCGTAACCACCGCGGATCACAGTTTTCTGGTCCCAGCTATAGGCAAATCCGAGACGTGGCGAGAACTGGTTCTTGTCGAGGGGCAGATTGTTTCTGCCAGGGTTGACGCCCGTGCCGACCAGAGCCGCATCACCGATGCAAGGTGATCCCGGAACACCACTGCAACCCGTGACTGTGGCGTTAGTTAAGCTAGGGTTCCAGTAGCTCAGGCGGTTATAACGGTCATCCCACGGACCTTGCAGTTCATAGCGAAGTCCCGCGTTGATGGTCAATTTCGGCGAGAAGTGCCAGGTATCGTTGGCATAAACCGCGCGATACGTTTCACGGCCGGCTGTTTCCGCAGGAACCTGGGCTGCGCCTTCGGTCTGGTTTACGAACGATGCCGGACCGTTTTGCGACAAGCCCAGAAGGAAGTCAGCAAAGGCGAATCCGGAATTCGCGGAATTCGGGGTCAAGGCGTTGTTGGCAGTCCATGCGCCAGAGAACCCGAAAGCGCCGCTGGCAATATTGGTCTGGTAGTAGTTATCCAATCCCATTTCATATTGCGCGCCGACTTGAACTGTGTGCTTGCCGTGAATCCAAGTCAATGACGGCGACACGTTCCATTGCGTGTTATGGTCGCCGATGACCGAGTTGCCCTGCGTCCTACCTACGTCGCCAGGGAACGGGAATGCGGGCGTGGGAGGAGTTCGCTGAGCGTCGGGAATCGTCGCATTGTAGCTCGCCGGCCAGCCAAGCTGCGTCAGGTCGTAGCCAGCAAGGAGAGGAGCGCGAAGGTAGATGAACCGACTCGCATCGACGTTCAAGTCGAAAACCAGGTTCGAACTGAAGGTGTGGTTGAGGTCAACCGCGAGCGCCTTGGTGTGGTAATCCTCAGCGCAACGATCCTGGCAAAGGCCAGTGCCGAAGGGATTGGTCGGCAAGTCCAGCAGTCCGAAATAGCTGAAACGGCCAAACAAACGCGTGGTTGAGTTGATGTTTTGGTCGATGCGGGTCACAAACTGATTGTTGTTGCCGCCGCTGCTGCTGGCGGTGGTGAAGTTGTCAGGGCTGTTGATATTGAAGCTGGCCGCAGCGACAGGAGAGTAGTACTTATCCCATAGCGCGGTCCCTGCTTTGCTCCACTCTGCCTGAGGAATTTTATTGTCGGGATAAGCTGTGCGGCTGCCGTCAGGAGCCACAGTGTAAGGATCGTAGAGTGTAATGCCCTGCGAGAGCAAAGACGAGAAGTCGCCCTGCCGGAACGCTGCCGTCGGAACGGCGGTAGATACGACGCCGCCGGTGCGGAGACGGAACTGCTCCCAGCTCACGAAGAAGAAGGTCTTATCCTTAATGATTGGGCCGCCAACGTTAAAGCCGTATTGGTTCTGTACGTAGGGCGGGGGCGTGTTGCTTTGTCCTGCGGCCAGCTGGCTTTGCTTATAGAAATACTCGTTTGAGTTGAGCACCTTATTACGGAGATACTCATAAGCTTCGCCATGCCAGTTGTTTGTGCCCGACTTCGTGCTGAAGTTCAGAACACCGCCCGAGAACTTGCCGAATTCTGCGCCCAGGTTGTTGGATTGGACCTTGAATTCGCCGATGGAATCCTGCGTCGGAATAATGATCGGAAGGTTGATGTAGCCGATATTGAGCGGCTGGCCATCGAGATATTCCGCGCTCTGGTTGGCGAAGGAACCGCTGACCTGATAGTTGCCCCAGCTAAAGGGATTTTGTCCGACGGGCGTTCCGCCCGATCCACCCTGAGCTACGGCAGCGGGGGTAATTGTAATCAGATTGAAGATATTTCGGCCATTCAGTGGGAGTTCGTTGGCCTTGCGTTGCTCGACCACCTGACCGAGCGATGAAGTCTCGGCCTGCAGGAGCGGCGTTTCGGAGGTGACTTCCACTGTCTCCGTCACTTGGCCGACCGTCATAGCGGCGTCAATGTGCGTGTCCTGTTGGACTTGGACGACGACATTCTCACGCGAGACATGCTTGAAGCCGGTCTTCTCAACTTCCAGCTTGTATTGACCGGGAGCGACGTTCACGAACTGATACAGGCCCTCGGAGCCAGTGGATTGCGTTCGTTTTTCCTGGGTACCCACGTTAGTGAGAGTGACTTGGGCCCCAGGGATCGCTGCTCCTGAAGGGTCGGTCACGGCACCGTCCACGGTTCCAAACGTACTTTGCGCGTACGAGAACAGTGGCATCAAACAAAAGAGACTCAAGAGCAACAATACGAGGATTCTGCGAGACGGCATATCCACCTCCAAGGGGATTTAAGTCAGAACTCTAGTATCCGAAACCAATTTCTCGGCGCCAGATTCTTTTACCTACCCTCCAAATGCGCTAAAAGCCACGTCCAGTGCGCACATTGGTGCCTAAACCGACTCCTTCCCCATACGCTGGGGTATAGAACTTTTCGATTCAGGCAATAGGATTTTTCAATTGATGCTACGGCTTTGCAGCTTGCGCCATATGGCAGCAGTTTGTCAAGACAAAAATATCGATTTTCTAAAGAAGTTCTTCCATTTTTTGGAGCTTGCGTGTTCTAATGGCACCGCCTTGAATGTTGTATGGGTGAATTGCGGGCAAGGCGTTGCTAGAGCAGGCGCGGCAGGTCTCAGAGGCCGGGGGGCGTATCCATGAAGTCCACGGAAAAGGATAGTAAAGGCGTTCGGCGTCGCGTCACGTTGAAATCCGTAGCCGACCAAGTAGGACTTACCCCCAGTACCGTTTCCGCAGTCCTCAATAACTCTCCCGCTTCAGCTTCAGTTCCGCAGACCACTAAAGATCGCATCTTAGAGGCAGCTCGTGAACTTGACTATCGCCCTAACTTTTTTGCCCGGTCTTTGCGGGTCAAGCGTTCATTTACCGTGGGCGTGATCGCTCAGATCGGGGACGCATACGACTCCATGGTGATTGGTGGCATTGAAGACTACTTACGCCAACATGGGTTTTTCTTTTTGACCGCTGCTCATCGTCATGACGAGCACGTGTTAGAAAACTACGCACACCTTCTGATGGAGCGGGGCGTGGAAGGTTTTATTACGGTGGACGCGCCGGTAACGCAGCCGCTGCCACTGCCGACAGTTGCCATCGCGGGACATAGGCGCATAGAAGGAGTCACGAACATAAAATTGGATCATCACCGCGGCGCTGCCCTGGCGCTAAGCCACCTGCTCGAACTCGGCCACCACAAGATTGCCGCGATGAAGGGACCGCGCGATAGTTCAGATTCAACAGACCGATGGAAAGCGGTGCGCGACGTATCGCAAAAACTGGGAATACATCTGAAGCCTCAACTCGAAGTGGAACTCGAAGGTGACTGTAGTACGCCTGAGGTTGGATATCCATTTACCAAGCGACTGCTCGAAACGAAAGAGCCATTTACGGCTTTATTTGCTTTTAATGACAATTCCGCGATCGGTGCAATCAGCGCGATCCACGATGCTGGTTTGCGAGTGCCCGAAGATATCTCGGTGGTGGGTTTTGACGATATTCAGGCGGCGGCATATA
>JBEKTR010000004.1:0-35248 GCA_049515835.1 Terriglobales bacterium | reverse complement strand
GCCCCCGATGAAAAGCTGAGCGTTTATAGCGGCGCTTTTGACGTTGCTGTAGGCGTACGGCCACTCTCGACGGTCGTGCCCGGAAAATATGAATTTCGCGGAAGATTGCGCTATCAGGCCTGCGACAAAGCCTCGTGCTATCCGCCGAAGACGCTGCCGGTGAGTTTCGAAATCAAAGTCGTGAAGGCCGCAGTGGTCAAAAAGAACCCCGCGCAAAGCCCGCATATACACAACTAATCAGTAAGGCCGAACCTACTGTGCCTGAACCTACTGCGCCTGGAAGATATAAGCGGCGCCGACGAGGCCGTTGTAATCGGGCGCGCCGACGATGAAAGTCTTGCCGCTGAGGGCGAGCCTGCTGCCAAAAAGTTCTTTGGCTTGGCCGTTCTGTGCGGTCACAGACCCATTCGTGGTGGTTGTATTTTGCCAGCCTCCGGCAGGTTCAATGTAACCGAACACCGCGCCCTGCTGGTTGTTGTGGCCGATGGCGTCGTCGGGCGCGCCAGCCAGGATCACGTTGCCTTCGACGGCTACGGAAACGCCAAGCCCGATGGGATGATTCACGTTGATGCTCAACTCGGCGGTCTGCGTCATATTCTGCCAGCCCCCGCTCGGCTTGACGAAGACATATGCCGTCCCGGCTCCCACATTGGGATGAAGCGGAGCCCCCACCACAACGGTATTGCCGTCAATGGCCACCGAGTAGCCGAAGTTGTCTGATTGGGTTTCATCCGAGGCGGTCAGAACTGCATTGGGCTGGCTTGTACTCACCCACCCATCGGTCGGTTTGACAAAGATGTAAACCTCGGAGCCGAGGTTTGGATCGTCATTTCCCACGACAATTGTATTTCCGCTCATAGCGACAGAATTACCAGAGACAACACTCGACGATGCCGTTAGGGTTGCCGTCGCCTCGGTCACGTTTATCCAACCGCCAGCGGGTTCAACGAAGACGCATGTTTCGCCTTGCATCCCATTTGCGGCCGGCGCTCCGGCAACAATGGTCTTGCCATCCGGGCTGATAGCAAGTGATCCTCCAAGTCCCATCTGCATGCCAGGCACCGTGAGTTGCGCAGTCGCAGGCATGGAAACCCAGCCGCCCTCTGGCTTCACAAAGACGAATACAGTGCCCCCGCCATTTCTCAGCTGTGGGTTCCCGACAGCGATTACATTACTGCTTGCTGCCGTGGCCCAACCGAACCCGTTCATGTTCGTGCCGTCATCGAACCTGGCAGCTTGGCTCCAGCCAGCTTGCCCCTTTATATAGAGGTAGGCGTAGTTCGCGAACGGCGCGCCCACAACGGCAAGATTTCCATTGATCGCAACCGAATACCCGAACTCGCCTATGTCGTTACTTGGCCCGGTAAATTCTGCGACTTGTTTGACACGGGTTACGGCTCGTTGGGCAGAAGCTGGCGTGATAACGATTATGATCGTAAAAAAAACGCAGCTAACCATCGATGCTGACCACATGAGTGCTGCCTCCGAAGGGCCGGGTGTCCGAGGTTCGCGCGTGCTTTTGGCACTAACTTATGCAAGCACCATTATAGCTAGCTTGTCCATAATCGGCGCCCCAAGCGGGGGCTGCTTCCCGGAGCCGCACCCAAGCCGATACCAGGTTCGATATAAAATCGACCTTGATTCTCAGATTTCCGAGCGGTGTAAACGCGCAATCGTTCGAACCTTTCCCAGCGCCATCATCACCGCAAACAGACTCGGCGCCACACCTTGCCCAGTAAGCGCGACACGCGCGGCGTTGATGAGCCCTCCGGCTTTGATTCCTTTTGCTGTGGCGAGTTCGCGGAGAACTCTTTCGGTTTCGGCTTCGGTGAATTCGGGTAAAGCCGCATAAAGCTCGGCAAGTTCGCCCAGCAGCTTGCGAATGCTTTCGTCTTTCAGAAACTTCTCGACGGCGGCAGGATCGGCTAGATAGTCGTCGGTAAAAAATGCGCGAAACGAAGTCGCGAAGTCTTTTAAGTTTCGCGCGCGGGGCTTCAGCAGATCAATCGTGGAAAACAGCCAGTTCGCGTCGCTGGTATCCACGCGCATGCCGGCTTTCTTCCATTCTTCTTCAATCAATGGCAATAATCTCTCCGCCGAATAAGCGCGGATGTATTCCGTGTTGAACCAGGCCAGCTTGTCGTTGTCGAAGACGGCGTTCGAGCGCGAGATGCCGTCGAGACCGAATAGCTGAATCAACTGCGCGTCACTCAGCAGTTCCGGCGTGCCTTCGGGCGGAGTCCAGCCCAGCAACGCCAGAAAATTCCGAAATGCTTCAGGGACAATCCCCAGATCGCGATAAGAAATTACGCTGGTCGCGCCGTGCCGCTTGCTCAGGCGGGTTTTATCGGGACCGAGAATGAGCGGAACGTGGGCAAATACCGGCAAAGCCGCGCCCAGAGCTTGATACAGCAAAACTTGTTTTGGAGTATTCGAAATGTGATCGGCCCCGCGAATGATGTGGCTGATTTTCATGTCCACGTCATCGGCAACCACGCTGAGGTGATAAGTCGGACCACCGTCGGAACGAAGCAGCACAAAATCTTCCAGTTCAGTATTCGCAAATTCGATTCGCCCGAAAACAGCATCATCAAAGGCCGTGCTGCCCGATTCAGGCACTGCGAAACGAAACGCGGCGGCTTCGCCCGAGTTCTTGCGGCGCTCGGCTTCTTCGCGTGAAATCTTGCGGCATGTCCCGTCGTACTTTGGCGGGCGCCCTTCCGCAGTAGCTTTGGTGCGCCGTTCTTCGAGTTGTTCTTTGGTGCAGAAGCAGTAATATCCGTGGCCAGATGCGAGCAGCTTCGCGCCCGCGGCTCGATAAAGGTCCATGCGCTTGGTCTGAAAATACGGGCCGTCATCCCAATCGAGGCCAAGCCAGCGCATGCCTTGCAGAATCCCCTCGACCATCTCTTCGGTCGAGCGCTCGAGATCCGTGTCCTCGATGCGAAGAATGAGCGTCCCGCCGAAGTGACGGGCGAAAAGCCAGTTGAACAGCGCCGTGCGAGCGCCGCCAACATGCAAATAACCCGTGGGTGAGGGCGCAAAGCGGACACGCGGCTTCATACCGTTAGTGGATGAGATCTGGCTGGAATTTGTCATGAGCGGGTAGCGGAGGTAACCATGAGATGTTACGAGTGGAGTAAAAGCAGCGTCAAGCTGGCGGTATGATGAAAGTTCGTGCTGGCTCAAGTAAATAGCCCGGGCCGATTGCCCTAGCGATTGCTGGCCCATTGCCAAAGACCTATAAATTCAGCCTTTTAACTGGGTTACGGACAGGTGGCGTTACCCGCCGGAACTACCTATTTCTTCCGTGAGCAGGCATGGCCCGAAATCTTCTTGTGCTCGCTGTTACGGTATGAAAACATTAAGAGAATCATAGAACCCAGGTCGGAGATTTCTGAACTGACATGAACGGTATTGTCATCAGCATGGTAGTGGTGCCGGGCGTTGTCGCGCTCCTGTTGTTCTTTGTTTTTACTTACTTGTACGAACAAAGCCGGCAACTTTACTTTCGTGCCTGGCAGCTCGGGTGGGGCGCGTACACGTGCCACTATCTGCTCGATGCCTGGGCAATTTACGCAAAGCCTTCCGTCATAGCCTCGTTCTTCGCATCGCTTTTGCTCATGCTCATGGCATTATGCGTAGTGGTTTCCACCCGGTTGATTGGAGCCAAAGCCGGGAGGGAGCGCTACCGTCTGCATTGGCTTGACGCCGTGCTGGGCTGCGCCGGGATTTTGATGGCGCTGATGGACGCGCGCGCACGCGTCGTAGGCGGAGTATTCCAGGCCACGCTGATGCCTCCGCCGTACTTGCGGGTCGAAGTCGGCTGCGCGGCGTTATTGCTTTACGCCTCGCTCTTTTTCTACCGCTACGGTCATCGAAAGAACTCGGTTGCCTTTGAGGTGCTCGCGCTTGCTCTCGCGTTCTGGGCCGCGTTGATGGGCTTTGGAAACTCGCACGGCTCTTTCTTGGAGTTGTTCGGGGTGACGGGTAACTTACTCGGCCCAGCTCCACAGATGCTGCTCGGCGTGGCCATGGTGATGGTGCTGTTTGAGAACGAGCGCAACGCGGTGCAGGAAAATGCGCTGGCATTTTCCACGCTTGGCGTCGATCCCGCGCAGCTGCTTTCGGCAGCCGATCTCACGCCCAGCATGCAGGGCATTTTGAACCGGCTAATTTCGCAATTGCCCGCGCATCAAGCCATTATTTGCTTTTCCGGACGCTGGCGCGCATTGCTACCTTCGGTCCAACAGGGGTTCTCAGAGAGCTTTCTGCGCAACATGGAAGCCAGTGGCGCGGGGGAATATATTTCTGAACTGACCTATCGCCGCGGCGGCTTTATTACCTTTCACAATGTCGCCGAAATGTCCGAGCCGCTGCCTGCATTCCCCGGTGGCCGCTTTCGGCAATTTCAGGAAGTGCTGGCTTCAGAAGAAATTTCCGACCTTACAGCGGTCAGCCTGCAAACCCGCGAGCATCACTTCGGCGTGATTCTGTTTCCCCACGCTGAGCGACGCGTTTTCGGCTCTTCCAACCTACGTCTTTTAATCGGGCTCTCTCTGCAAATCGGCCTGACCCTGGAAAACTATGTCGTGATGCACGACGCGCAGCGCCGCACCAAAGAATACGAATTGCTTACCCAGATCGGGCAGGCGATTAGCTCGCGCCTCGATCAGGAAGAGATTCTGCGAACGGTGCACAAAGAGCTGGGCCGGATTTTCGACACGAGTGAGCTTTACGTGGCCTTCCTGGAAGGCGATGAAATTCGCTTCGAACTAGAAGTCGTGAATGACGAGGTAGTGGCGAAACGCGCGCGCCCCGCGGCGAACGGGCTAAGCGAATACATCATTCGGACCGGCCATCCTTTGTTGATAGTCGCCGACCTCGAAAAAGTGCGCGAGCGCCTCTCCGTTACCTATGTTCCAGAGCGGCCGGCAAAGAGCATTTGCGGTGTGCCCATCCATTTGGGTGGCAAACCCTGCGGTGTATTAGTCGCGTTGAGCACGCAACGGGAATACGTTTTTGAAGAACGCGACCTCGAACTGATGCAAACCGCAGCCGGGCAACTTTCTGTCGCCATTGAGAATGCGCGGCTGTTTGCGGAAGAGCAGCGGCGGTCGCGGCATTTGTCGTTCTTGAACAACGTCTCGAAGACTGCCATTTCCAGCGAAGACTCGGAGCAAATGCTCGCGGAAATCGTCGGACACATTCAGAAAAACTTCCGCTTCGATCACATTGGCGTAGGCATCCTGGACTATTCGAGTAAAGATATTGAGATCAAAGCAGAAGCTGGCTCGACCGCGAAGTTCCTGGGCAAGCGTATCCCCTTGGGGACGGGCATTCTGGGCCGCGTAGCACGCACCGGGGAAACCGCGCTCGTGCAAACCACGGCAGGCGGAAACAAATTGCAGGGCCTCTTGGATGACGCTTGTGCGGTGTTGTGCATCCCGGTCAGCTACGGCGATACGTTGCTGGGCGTGCTTAATGTCGAAAGCCGGGAGCACGACGCCTTCGCGCCACAAGACGTGATGATTATGAACACGCTTGCCGACCTGCTGGCAACGGCGCTGCATAACTCCTTCGTATTCCAAAAATTGCAGCAACAATCCATCACAGACGGCCTGACCGGCATCAAGACGCGGCGCTTCTTCCTCGAAGCTCTCTCCGGTGAATGGAAACGCGCTTCGCGTTCGGGACGGCCATTTTCCGTGGTCTTGCTCGATCTCGACAATTTCAAAAACGTCAATGATACCCTCGGGCATTTGGAGGGCGATTTAGTGCTCGCGCGCGTCGGACGTCTGCTCGAGCAGAAATGCCGGCAATCAAACGTGGTGGCGCGCTATGGCGGCGACGAATTCATTATCCTCATGCCGGAAACCGGCGCAGAGCAAGCGCAAATTCTCGCCGAACGCTTACGGCTGTGGCTGGCCAGTGATCCCATGCTCAGCGAGCAGCACATTACGGGCAGTTTTGGCGTGGCCAGTTTCCCCATGCACGGCTTCTCAGCGGAGAGCATCATTCGTGTCGCCGATGCAGGAATGTACGTATCGAAGCACGCGGGCGGTGACCGGGTGTCGGCAGCCGACCAATACGCTGAGGACGAGTCGGGCGTGGTGCAAAGGCAACTTATATCCGGGTACATAGAAAAATTTCTCCAGCGCGATCACGCCGGGCCAGAACATCTCGAAGATCTCATTGCCACACTGAAAAAACTGGGCGGAGGCGAGAACGGGAATGGCAACGTTCTCCGCGAATCCATCGAGTCGCTGACCCATGCAGCCGAACTGCGCGAGGAGAATGGTTCAGGACACGGTGAAATGGCAGCACGCTATTGTGAAATTATTGCGCGCGCGCTCGGTCTGCCGAGCGAGGAAATCGCCGGACTCGCGTATGCGGCACGCATTCACGACGTGGGCAAGATTTTTGTACCCGAGAGGATTCTGAACAAATTGGGGCCGCTTAGCGACGAAGAATTCGATCTAATGCGAATGCATGCCCGTGTTGGCGCCGAAATCGCGGCTATTATTCCGGATAGTCAGGCGCTGCAAAAGGCCATCGAGCATCATCATGAGGCATTCGACGGTTCGGGCTATCCTGCAGGGTTGCGCGGTGAGGCCATCCCAGTTTGGTCTCGCATTATTGCCATTGCTGACGCTTACGTAGAAATGACCGCACAGCACAGCTTGACGCCCACCCGCAGCAGCGAGCAGGCACTGGCAGAGATTGGGAAATTAAGCGGTACTCGCTATGACGGAATGCTGGTGCGGATTCTCATGCGCGAAATTACCACCGACCGGACTTCGTCCACGCTAAAGTAATCGCTCATTCTGATAGCGCTTCTTCAAGCCAGCTGCAAGTTCGCCACCGGCTTCACCAGCTTGAACAGCATCGCATTCAGCAGAATCGTAATCAGCGACGCGGCCAGGGTCGCGTTGTACACGTCGGACTTGATTAGGCCAGAGTGCAACGACACTTGCGCGAGCACGAAGGAAAACTCCCCAATCTGCGTGAGGCCAATCCCAACCCGGAATGCGGTGTCCTTTGAATAACGGAAAAGACGCACAACAGCGAACCAGACGGCAAACTTGCCGATAATCACGAGAGCTACAATCACTAACAGCAAGCGCCAGTTAGCCAGCCATGTGCTTGGATCGATCAGCATGCCGACCGTGAGAAAAAACAGCGCCACGAAAGCATCGCGCAGGGGAAAAGTCTTCGTCGCCAGTTTATGAGCAAACTCGGAGCTCCCGAGAAGCATTCCGCCGACGAATGCACCGAGTGCAAGTGACAATCCGACTGCTTCCGTAATCGCCGCAGTGGCGAGGCAAATGGTCAGCGCCAGCAAAAGAGAAATTTCGTCGTTGCAGGTTTTTTCCACCCAAGTCAGCAAGCGCGGCACAAGTTTCCAACCAATCGCAATCACAGGCACGAGAAGCAAAAGCGACTTAGTAATTTTCCACAGAATTTGTCCGCTACCCAGCGCGCCCCCTGCGGTCCCCACATTGGCCAGCAAAACCGTGAGCACGACGACGGCTAGGTCTTCCACCAGCGTCAGCGTGATCATGACGCGCCCCGGCTCTGAATTAAGCTCGCCGCGGTCCATCAGCAGGCGCATGAGCACCATGGTGCTGGCCACGCAAATGATGCAGCCGACCGCGAACCCCTGAAGCAGCGGCCAGCCCAGCAGCCATCCCACGGCGATGGCGATGCCGATCGAAAACGCAATTCCGATGGGCGCACCCACCAGCGCCACCCATTTCACCTTGAGCAATTCCGGAATGGAGAATTCAATGCCGATAGAAAACATCAGCAGAATTACGCCCACTTCCGCCATCAGTTCGAAGCTGTGAACATCGTGAACGTGCGGCCCGGGAGTGAGTGGGCTGAAAATCAAGCCCGCGAGCACGTAGCCGAGAATCAGCGGTTGGCGTAGGCGCCAGAAAATGAGCGCAATGACGAATGCTCCGCCAAATAGCATGGCGATATCGCGAAATATCAGTACAGGATCGTGCACAAGGACACTCCGAATCACCTCGAACTTTACCGCGAACAAAGTCTAGCATTGGTTTGCATGGCCATTCCTATGCGCGGTCACTTGCCAGCGCTTGGGGAAATACTGGACACTAATCTTATATGTCGATTCCTTTGTCACTCCAGGGCAGAGTTGCCCTCATCACGGGAGGGTCGCGCGGCATTGGCGCAGCTGCGGTTCGCCTTTTTGTGGGCGCAGGCGCCAAGGTTCTGTTCAATTACGAAAAGGCCAAACAATCCGCGGAAGAGCTTGTACGGGAGTTGGGGACGGAACATTGCGCGGCCGTCGCCAGTAATCTGGCTGGCACGGAAACCGCCGCGTCGCTGGTTCACGAAGCTGTCAAGCGCTTTGGCCGTCTGGATATTCTGGTAGCCAATCACGGCATTTGGCCGCCGAACGACGCGCCTATCGACAAGATGACGGAAAAGCAATGGAACAATACCATCGCAGTAAATCTGGACAGCGTTTTTGCGCTGGTCAAACACTCCGTCGCGCAAATGAAGAAGCAGGGGCACGGACCGGATTCCGCCGGACATATCGTTTTGGTCAGCTCCACGGCAGGCCAGCGCGGAGAAGCCTTCCATTGCGACTATGCCGCCACCAAAGGCGCGCTCATCAGCATGGTCAAGGGTCTTTCCACGGAACTCGCGCGCGACCACATCTATGTGAACTGCGTGGCCCCCGGTTGGGTGCACACGGATATGTCCATCCCGGCGTTGAACGATCCTCCGACGCGCGACAAGATTTTCTCGACGATCCCACTCGGTCGCGTGGGCACCGCAGAGGAAATTGCCGGCCCAATTTTGTTTCTATGTACACCCTACGCTGGGTTTATTACGGGAGAAGTATTCAACGTAAACGGCGGCGCAGTTTTACCCGGCTAAGATTATGTTCAGATCGAGACAGTAGCGGCAACGTCCTGTAGCGTCTAATTGATTAACAACATGAATCGCCTAATTTTATTCCTCGTATTGTTGGGCACTGCATTCGCGCAGTCTGGCCCGTCCTCGCCAGCACCGCCTTCTTCTTCGACTTCAGCCATTCCCGTCGATCAGCAGAACTCCGCCAAAGCGCAAGCCCTCATTCAAAGCGCGATTCTGGCGCTTGGCGGCCAGGCCTATCTCGAAGTTCAGGACGTCAGCCAGGAGGGCCGCACTTATAGTTTTCATCTCGGCACACCCAACAGCACGGGGGTGTTGTTTTGGCGCTTTTATAAGTTCCCCGACCAGGAGCGCGTGGAACTCACCAAACAACGCGATGTAGCGGACGTTTATCAGGGTGAAGATGGCGCGGAAATCACCTACAAAGGCGTCACCAGCCTGGAAACCAAGCTCCTGAACGACTACATCCGCCGCCGCGAATATTCGCTCGATTGGGTGCTGCGCAAGTGGATCCACGAACCTGGCGTGGCCTTCTTTTACGAGGGGACATCTGTCGCCGCACAAAAACCCGCCGACCAGGTCAGCATTATCAACGCCAAAAATCAGGGTGTCACTTTATATCTCGACATCAACACCCATCTGCCCATTAAGAAAACTTTCACCTGGCGCGACCCTGCCGATCGTCAAAGGAATATCGAAGACGAAGTTTGGGACAACTACCGCACCGTGCAAGGTATCCTCACCCCTTTCAGCATCACCCGGTATTACAACGGGGACATGGCGAACCAGCGTTTCTTGAACACTGTGAAGTACAACACCGGATTGAAAGATTCCCTGTTTGCCATCTCCGGTCCGGTCGCAACGAAAAAGTAACCGTACAACCGGCACATATGGCAATAGATATACAAGTTATTCATCTGTAATGCTTTATCACTACTGAAACGGTGGCTTCCGAGATCGACAATGGACAATGTGTGTCTAATTTGCCACAGACGGATTTTTATTTTCACCTGTAGGCTAGATAGTCATCCGGAAAATCCTGATCCCCCGATTCGTTGAAGCCTGAGCAAACAATTCGCTCTGCCGTGGAGTGCAAAGGTGTGGGCTTGCACAGCGGCGCACCCGTCACTTTGCGCATCCTGCCAGCGCGCGCCGGTTCGGGCATCGTCTTCCGCCGAACAGATCTCGATGGATTCGAAGTGGAAGCCGTGGGCCGCAACGTGGCCCGCGTCAGCTACGCCACCAGTTTGATGAAAAAAGGCGTACTCATTTCCACCACCGAGCACCTTCTTTCGGCCTTTATCGGTGTGGGAATTGACAACGCCATCGTCGAACTCGACAACCTGGAGTTGCCGATTCTAGACGGCAGCGCGCGGCCGTTCGTGGATTTAATTCGCAGCGCAGGAGTACGCACGCAGAAGCGTCCACGAACTTACATGCGCATTTTGCGCGACGTGGAGTTGCGCGAGGGCGATAAATTCATCGCCGTCTATCCCGCCGAGGAATATTCCGTTTCCTACAGCATCAATTTCCCTCACCCGTTAATCGGCCGCGAGAAGTTCGCCGTAAATCTTACCGAAGGAAATTATCTGAGCGACATCGCTCCGGCGCGAACCTTTGGCTCCCGCGAAGACGAGCAGAAGCTCCGCAATATGGGATTGATCCGCGGAGCTTCGCGTGACAATTGCGTCGTCCTGACCCGCGAGGGCGTCGAGAACCCTCCGCTGCGCTTTGAAGACGAATTTGTGCGCCACAAGATTCTCGATCTCATCGGCGATTTGGCCTTGCTCGGCAGGCAGATTCTCGGCAACGTTGTCGCCGACCGCGCCGGACACGCCATGCACACCGCCCTCGTCTCCCGCCTGCTCCGCGACAGCTCGTTGTGGGAAGAAACCACTCTGGAAGAAGAATTGGTCAGTGTCGGAGCTAGAGCCACAGCAGCCGCCGCACTCCGCTAATACTTCCATTAATAATAATTTTGTCATCCCGAAGACCCGCGCTTTTCATCGCGGGCGAGGGATCTTGCGCGCAGCTTAAACCGACCCGACCACCTTGTCATTCCGACCGCCACAGGAGCGCCAGCGACTGCAAGTGGAGGGACCTGCTTTTGCTAGTGTGGAGCATGCTCCGAGGCTGGGGCTGGCCCAGCCAACCGCTCTGATTTTTGTTTGCTTCTTTTCTTCTGAGGCTGCCCCACCATTTCGCGCTATTTGCGAAAGGGTGGGGACGATGGACCCGATAGCGTGCTTTTTTCGCCTCCAACGATGCCCTCCAATTTATACTTCCGGAAATGTTTGCGTCTGGGCCGTTGCCTCCCACCCCTTCGACTCGGCTCAGGGCAGGCTCTTTCGTAAAGAATGCGAAATGATGGGGCAGCCTCAGCAGGGGAGGTGCATACTTAAGAACGTCCGAAGATTGGGCGGCCAGCCCCGACACCAACGGTCAAGACCCGCAGGTATGCCAATAAACTGCTTAAGCGTGCAAGACGGATTCGATAGGCAGCGATCTCAAGGAATAGATTTGTGAATCCAAGGAAGAACAGCGGTGAGGAGAACCGGGAGAACGGCGTACTGGTTGAGACTAGGCTGTGCTTTTACAAGTGGCGGCGAAGGATGACGCTGTTGGGAGTCGCTCTATTCCTCAGCTCATTGTCGGTAGTTCCGTTTTTGTACGGGCATTCCCTTCATAGCCATTGGGATATGACGGGAAAATATCTAGTTATTTTGTCAATGTGCTTGCTCTTACTGTTTGGCGGAACCTCGTGGCTGACCTATAGTTTTTGGGTATACGCGCGTGACTTAGAAAGAATAGAGAAACCACCCGATTAGTTCCACTTAGGGCGGGCGGCTCACTTTTACGTTCTCTGTAAAGGTGGAAACGGCGCTATTTTACCCCCTACCTCAACCCCTTAACCACATACGCCTCCGACAGCGCCTGCGAATACAGATACACGTATGCGTTGTTATCGACCGAAAACAACACGAACGCGGCGCCTGCCGACGGCGGCACCGCATCCCCGAAGCTCTTCCAGAAATCCACCTTGCCGGTCGCGACGTTCACACGATAGACCTTTATCCCGCGATCGACTTTGTGGTTGTCCATAACCAACAATGCCGTTCCATCGGGCGACCATCCTACGGTCCGGTACCGCGCGTCGAGCCCTGGAACCGGACGCATCCCTCCGCCATCCCCGCCACCTAACGCCCACACGCCCACTTTCCCATCCGGCTCATAGACCGCAACATTGCGCCCATCCGGTGACAGCACTGGCGGCCCGGAGATTCCCTCTGGCGTAAGTGGTTTTGCATCGCCCGTGCCCACGTCAATCAGGTAATCCCGCGCGCTGTGGCCTTCCTCAATCCCTACGGCGATGATTTGCTTTCCATCCGGAAGAAAGCGCATAAGGTTGTAACTGATCTTGTCATGCGTGAGTTGGCGCGCTTCGCCCGCTCCTGTTGGAACCAGACTCAATGGCCCGCCTTTTGCCGGCTTCGTGATCACCCACTTGTTGTCGGGAGAAATTGCCTCGGCCATGCCTTCGCCGATCTTCACTGGAGGCGAACCATCCGTGTCTCGGAGGAACACGGTGTAGTTTGGACCGCCGCCATCGGCCTCCTCTTCGAACAAAACTTTTGTTCCGTCGCGGCTGATGTCTCGCAACTCTGACCACCCCAACCACCCCAATTCATTTTCCTGCTTGCCGCCCGGTCCCATCCCGCGGATTCCAATCCGCGCTCGATGCGTAATCATCAGAACTTCGCCGTTGCGTATGTCCTGCAGCCACATGCCTCCCGGCATGTTGGCGATGCTTCTCAACTTGCCCGAAAGCGTCACGCCCCGCAAGTTCTCCGCTGATCCGGTATCCGACGCGCTGAACCACAATTCATCCCCCGCCGGCGACCAGACCACGCCTTCCACCGAACTCCATCCCGCCGACAGTATCTTTTCGTGGCCCTGCATATCAATCACGGCCACAGCGCCCTCATCGTCACCGCTCGTGTTCTGGTGATCGGAAAATGCAATCCATTTCCCATCGGGCGAAATTTTCGGAGTGCTGATCCAATTGATGGTGTCTAACAGCACCTTCCCCATGGGATACTCCAGCCGCCAGTGGTGGCTCCCAGGCACATACCGCACGACCGCCATGTTTTCGCCGTCCGCCGCCCAAACCGCGTCCTGAACATCGTCGAGCACCTCGCGCGGGGTCCCGCCCGCGAGTGGAAGTCGCGCCAGCGTTCCGGTGTATGCATACCCACCCAGGGAGACCGTGCGCAGCCGGATCGCCAGCTCTCCGTTCTTTGACACCGAGAGCAGCACTGCATCTTTCATGCCCAAGTCGCGCGAGCCGGGGTCGTCGGTTTTGGCGATGTAGAGCTGTCGGTCGCCGTCTTCCCACCTCGCGGAATACACCACGCTGCCATCCGGCGTGAATCGCGCGTTCCCCATGGTCCCGGTGCGAAACGTGATTTGCTTATACTCAGCCGGCGGAACATACGCACTCCTGCGCCCCAGGAACCAACCCAGCCCCGCCATAAGTAAAGCCAATGTCGCCGCACCCGCCGCATAGATCGCCGTGCGGTTTGCTTTCGGCTCGGCAATATCCGTGATCGCAATCTGCGCTCCCGATTTGCTGCTCGCTCCCGAAATCTGAGTCAACGATTCCAAATCGAAAGCAAGATCGCCGGTCGCCTGAAATCTCTGCGCAGGGTTTTTCTCCAGACAATGACGCACGATGCGTTCAAGCCCCGGCGGTATGTTCTTGCCGCTCTCCGAGAGTTCTGGCGGTTCCTCTTTGAGGATGGCGCTCATGGTGTCAGCCATGGTCTCGCCTTTAAAGGCGCGCTCGCCGCTAAGCATTTCGTGGAGGATGGCGCCGAAGGCAAAGATGTCGGAACGTTGGTCTGCCGTTTTGCCGCGCACTTGCTCGGGAGACATGTATCCTGCCGTGCCCATGATCAAACCGGGCTCGGTCGCTGCCTGGATAGTCGGCGCATCGGCGCTGCCGCTTTCCGCTTCCGGCCGCGTCAGCTTGGCCAGGCCAAAATCAAGAATCTTGGCCGTACCGTCATTCGTAAGAAAAATGTTTTCTGGTTTCAGGTCGCGGTGAACAATGCCTTTTTCGTGCGCCGCTGCGAGTCCGCGCGCAATCTGAATCGCGTAATCAATCGCTTTACGGCTGGAGAGCGCGCCCAATTTCAATCGCTCGCGCAGCGTTTCACCCTCCAGCAACTCGGTAACAACATAAGGCGCGCCCTTTTCTTCGCCGATGTCGTAAATGGAAACGATGTTGGAATGGTTCAGCGCCGCGGTTGCGCGCGCCTCCTGCGCGAAACGTTGCATGCGGTCGTGATCAGCCGAGAAAGACGCAGGAAGAACTTTGATGGCGACAATGCGATCGAGGCGTGCGTCTCGGGCTTTATAAACTTCGCCCATTCCGCCCGCACCAAGCAGCGAGACAATTTCGTACGGACCTAGTCTTGCTCCTGCGGTGAGCGCCATGATTGAGGGGAATTATACCGCTCTTCAGAGGCTGCCCCACCATTTCGCGTTCTTGGCGAAAGGGTGGGAACGGGCCGGTCGCCCACGCCACCTTGTCATCTTGAGCGCAGTGAATTCATGGCAGGGTGGACACATGCGAGGCTGCCCCACCATTTCGCGCCTTTTTGCGAAAGGGTGGGACCCGCAGGCGTTCCCAAGAAATGTCTCTCTGAGCCGGGTGCCCCAGGTTCGCCGCACTACGGCTAACCTGGGTGACGTGGCGGGTGGCGCGGCCTTTGAACAGCCGCAACCATTACAACCTTGGGTGTGCCCCGTCCCACGCCTTACACACCCGGAGTGAGTGTGATAGCATTTTCCCGCTATGAATAGTAACCGTCACCTTCCCTGCCTCTTCACTTCCCAAACGACCAAGTCGGCATGTCACTTCTCGCTGGCTATGGCGCTAATGTGTGCCTCCATGCTAGGGCCTGTCTATCATGTAACTCCGTAATCGCAGTGGCCTCTATGCGTTCGGCTAGGCTGCTCCACCATTTCGCGCTCTTTGCGAAAGGGCGGGACTCGTAAGGAGTTCCCAAGAATTGTCATTCTGAGCGTAGCGAAGAACCTGTGCAACTTTCATCTTGTCATCTTGAGCATAGTGAATTCATTCGCTTGCGGATGAATTCACGTAGTCTAAAAGCCTGCCCTGAGCCTGCCGAAGGGATACCTTATTCGCCTACGCCCCATCCTGCCCCGCAAGGAATTCTCCCAGAGACTGCTGGGCTCAGGCGCAGCCACCGCGTCGCGGGGGTGACTCGGGCCACCCGCTGCGGGCTCTAATTTTGCTCCAAGGGCGTGCGCCATGATCGACGCACTTTAAATCTCGAGAAGCAGGCGGGAGATGCATTAGCATCTCCCTTTTTGTAGGACGCGAAGGGGAACTGTGCGGCATGTTCGGTCAATTCTTGTTCCACCTTCGCCAATCGCTCGGCGAATTCTTCGCAAATTTCAATGGCCATAATTATTTCCCCCTGATTTCATCAATCGCCCGCCGCAGAACGCCAAAGATCCGTTTACGTTCTTCAGGCGAGGCATTCATCTTTTCGAAGATGGCAGCCTTCAGGTCTTCTTTCAGCTCGCGGAATTCGCGTTTGGCTTCGCGCCATTCGCCCTTAATCGCGCGTCGCGGATCGCCCGCGAAAGCTTCTTCTTCGTTCTCTTCATCGGTGAAACGCTTTTGAAAATCAGCCATCTTGCGGCCGAAACGCGCGAGATGGTCGAGGACTTCTTCCGCGCCGGCGCGGTTTTCGTTGAAGTACTTGGTTCCTGCTTCGGTGATGCGGTAAAGCTTTTTCGCGCCATCCGATTCGGAGGCGGCATAACCGGTTTCTTCCAGATAGGTCAGCGCGGGATAAACCATGCCTGGGCTGGGCGAGTAGATGCCACTCGAATGTTCTTCGATCTGCTTGATGATCTCGTAGCCGTGGCGGGGCTTTTCGCTAAGTAGCGCAAGAATAATAAGTTGCAAGTCGCCGGAGGCGAGCATTTTGGCGGCGCGCATGCCGGGGCCTCCCATGAAGGGACCGCCAAAGCGGCCGAAAAACCTACGCCCGAAACGGCCGTGATGGCCTCGGCAGTCGAAGGATTCGTGTTCGTGATGTCTGTGCATTTCAAAATACTCCTTGTATCTTTAAATCTTTCTAGCAATATATCATAAGATATACTTGGAGTATTAAAGGATTCAATTATTGTCGACGCCACGATCTCAATGAATTTCACGCTATGTGATTGCATGCTATCAATTTGGAGTGCTTTTGCTAAACCCGCCCGGGCGTCGTAACGCTATTTTTGCGTGTTTCGCG
The DNA here is from genome assembly GCA_049515835.1 of Terriglobales bacterium. GTDB lineage: Bacteria > Acidobacteriota > Terriglobia > Terriglobales > Acidobacteriaceae > JAJPHW01. The sequence goes on along the minus strand of JBEKTR010000004.1, from coordinate 18,995 downwards.
CGAACAGCATATTTCATGCAAGCACTTTCCTATCAATTGTTTGCGGGGATCGAAAAATCACTTGTAGTAAATTTGCATGCAAATTTGACGTGAAAAGCACGCAAATTCGTCCCCACCAAGTCGTGCTCCGGACGCCAATAAGCACGAGTGGTTGCAGAGCATATTCAGGTTAGTTTCTGCGATGCCAGAGGCGCTAAAAACCGCAGATGGAATTTCCGGGGGTACATTAAACTGAATGCTTCAGAATTCCAGCCGCGCCTGGAAGGCGATCATGCGGGGGCTGCTATCGCCACCCAAACCCACGCCGAGCAGTCCTGTCGGCGGCGATGTTGTATAGGTCAGAGCGCCAAATCCTGTCTGAGTCGATGGTTTGCCGGGTATACCGGCCAGGACCATGCCGGGAATTCCAAAGTTCGGATGGTTGAAAACATTGAAGAACTGCCCCTCGAAGCGCACCTTGACGCGCTCGGTCAAGGGGAACCACTTGGTGAGATAAAAATCACTCCAGGCAAAATTAGGCCCGCGCAAAGCATTGCGGCCGAGATTGCCGAACTGACAATTCTGCGGGCTATCGCCGCCATAGCACTGGCCTGTGCTCGGATCCACGGTAGAGATGAAGGCATTCGGGTTCAGCCATTGCACGGTACCGGGTTGGGTTACGCCCGGAATCGACGAATGTTCATAGAGCGGAACTCCTGGAACTACACTCGCGAACTGTGGTCCGCTGCCTTGAACGATTCCGTTTCCGTTGGCTGAATAAGGCGTGCTTAAGACAGAAAAGGGAACGCCACTGTGCCAAAACAACGTTCCCGAAACTTGCCATCCGTTCAAGGCATAGCCGAGCGCGCTACTTCGCACCTTGACGGGCAATTGATATACGTATTGCGCGTTGAGGTTATGGCGAATGTCATAGTCGCAAGGACCGTAATCACGCGCGAGTTCGCCGGGCAGCGGCGAAAGAATGCCGCCCGCGGAAAATTGCAGAAAGCCGCCGTTCGAAACCGTGTCCATACACCGGCTCCAGGTGTAGTTGACCTGACCCTGCAAACCATGACTCAGGCGCTTCATCCCCGTCAGTTGCAGGCCGTTGTAGTGGCTGTTTTCGCCGGTTGCGAACTGCGTCACCGCGCCCAATCTCGGGTCGGTTGGCTGCTGATAAGGGAACGGCGCAAAGCAACCCTGACAAACCGTCTGGTAGCCGTTTACCTGCGTTAAGTATGGCTGGTTCACGGCACGGGTTCCAACGTATTGGGCCTGCACGCTGGCCTTTGTCCCGAACTGATGTTCAAGGCCCATACTCCATTCCATAAAATAAGGCGCATGAAGTTTGCCATCGGGCACGGCGGCCATGGCGATTGGGGGCAGGCAAGTCGCGGGATCTGCCTGACTGGAAGCACAAGAGAGCAGGCCATTGGGAAATCCCGAACTGAATCTCTGATTTGCAGCTACGGTTGCATCCACCGCGCTGTTGGGCACTCCCGGCGCGATGGCCGTGCCGCCGACCGTACCGAGAAGACCTCCCTGGAAAGTCTGGACATAGGGTGGATTGACGCCCACCAGATCGGCGACGCTGCCGGGCAAAATGTCGCTGAAGATGCCAAAGCCAGTGCGTAGCAGCGAGTTGGGCTTGAACTGCCAGGCGATGGCTGTTCTGGGTTGCAGGATGGCAAGAGGGGTGGAGGAAAACACATTGCCGAGACCGGTCTGAATGGCGGCATTCAGCGGCTGGTTCACATCATGCGAAATGGAAGCGAAAGAGCCGCGAAGCCGGGCAATTTGGTCATGGGGATTGAGCGGATTGGAATTGAAGGAGTCACGAATGCCGAATGTCCATGTCAGTTTGCTAGTCACTTTCCAGGTGTCCTGCGCATATAAATCGAGATTAAGAAAGTTGAAAGGCTCGTTGGGCGTGGTGGGGAAGGTTTTGGTTGCCGTGGACGCGACGCCGTAAATATATTGCGGCAGCGTGGTGTAGGTCACGGTCGGCACCGATCCCTCGCCGAAGTCATAGTCGTTCAGCCGAAAAATTCGGGTGTTGGTTCCGAAGCGCAGTTCGTGCGCGCCATGACTCCATGCCAGATTGTCGTTGATAAAGAAGCGGGTAGCGCGCCTTCCCTGGACCCAAGTGTTGTTGAGGCCGCCGACTGTGGTAAAAGGAGCATTCGCCCCGCTGCCTTGCAACACAATGGGAAATGCGGAAAGCGTTTTCTGAAAATCACTGGGGCCAAACAGGCTCTCATACCAGGAGAATGCCGGATTGAAGTAATTCACGAGATGCTGAGAAAAAACATGCGTATATCCGGCAGCAAAAGAATAGAGGGGTTGGGGAGAAACCGAATCGAACAGAGAATTAATTGGGTCGGTATAAGCGGCTTGAACGCCGGTGTCGGCTTGGAAGCGAAACCAGGTAGTGTCATTGGCGTTGATGTTGTAATCCACTCGCGCGGTTTGCACCTGCTCGTGGTCGTCACTGGAGTGGGAAACACTTTGCCGGTTCGCGCACCCATTGCCATCGTTCGCAGTCACGGGAACAACTCCACCAACATCAAACGGACATCCCAGCACCTGGAGCGGCGTGCCGCTGTTATTCGCGTATAGCGAAAACATCTTCTGATAAAACGGGACCAATTGCGGCGCGGCCGGATAGATTGAGCCAGTGACCGAGTCCTTGCCACCCAAGGGAAGTTGCTGAAGGACGTATTGCTCGAAGGCAGTGGTTGGGACCGTGGTGGGAGTGACGATGGGCAGCGCGATCCGGACCCATTCGCTATCAAAGAAAAAGAACAGCTTGTTGTGGACGATGGGACCGCCAAGACTACCGCCAAAGTGGTTCACTGTGGCTCCCGGTTTGCGATTCCCAAGAGTCGCATTGGTGAAATAATCGGCTGCGTTCAATACTGCGCCATTCCAAAGTTCGTAGAGATTTCCATGAAATTGGTTTGATCCGGACTTGGTAACGTAGTTCACTTGCGACGCGCCATAACGGCCCTGGTCCACGGAATAGGAAAGCGTGTTGACCGTCACTTCTGAAATTGAGTTCAGACCCAATACGAGGTTGGTGGAGAGGCCGCTGTTGAGATTAGTGAGCGGATCGTTGGTTTCGAGTCCGTCCACGATGTAGCCGTTTGAAAGTGCGGGCAATCCATTGAATTCGACGTTGCCGTAGCCATTTGAGCTGCCGACGAAATCATTGCCGCTGCCCGCCGTATTGATGAGAGCGCCGGGGGCAAATTGCAGAGGGTAAGTTAAATCCCCGCCGGGATTGGGCAGATTCTCCAACGCCGGCGCATTTAAGTTGGTGGAAGTGTTGGCGTCTTCGGGATTGAGCAGCGGCGCCTGCGCATTTATTTCGACGGTCTCGCTTGCCTGAGCTACATTCAGCCTGAAATCGACGGACTGCTTCTGGCCCAGACCGGACAATACGTTATTGTTCTGTGCAGGCTTGAAACCTTCCGCTTCGACTGTCACGGAGTAATTGCCGGGCATAAGCTGCGGGAAATCGAAGCGGCCTGCTCCATCGGTTACGGCTTTGCGCGTTGCTCCGGTCTCGCGATTCATCGCTATGACGATGGCACCGGCTATGGCAGCGTTCGTCGAATCGGTGACCTGTCCAACGATGGCGCTGGTGGTCTCGCCTTGCCCGAGCGCGAGAGAAGGCCATAGCGATAGAACAGCCACAAGAAAGAACGCCAGCCGCATTCGACGCGAACTCATTTTGCTGCACTCATCGAAACCGGGGACGGCGAAACCTTAAAAGGGGACCATTAACCACGGATTCTCTTCATCAGTTAACCATAGTTAATAACGATGTACAAGTTGATTTGTACTCCGGCAATATTTTTTCCCGTTCCCTTTTAATCCGTTTGACGCTGCCGAGGTTCGCGACCTAAGATAAAATTCTCTTCATTCGTGACCCAACTATGATCGGTCAGACCATTTCGCATTACCGAATCATCCGCCAACTGGGCAGCGGCGGCATGGGCGTCGTGTATGAGGCACAAGATACGACGTTAGGCCGCAGTGTGGCCCTCAAATTCCTCCCGCCATCTCTTGTCAACGATCCGGCTGCGCTGGATCGCTTTTTGTTGGAAGCTCGTGCTGCCTCGGCGCTCAACCATCCCAATATTTGCACAATCTATGCCGCCGAAACCGCAGACGGGCAATCGTTTATCGCGATGGAACTGCTCGACGGACAGAGCCTTGACGCCTTGCTCAAGAATGGCCCCCTACCGGTTGATCGAGCGCTTGAAATTTCGATTCAGCTGGCGGACGCGCTTGATGCGGCGCACGCGAAAGGTATTGTTCATCGCGATATTAAGCCAGCCAACATTTTTGTGACGGCGCGTGGTCAGGCAAAAGTGCTCGATTTCGGCCTTGCCAAGCTTATGCAATCGGCGGAGACTGAGACGCTCGGCGCGACCGCGCATCTCACGATGCCGGGATCGACGGTAGGCACCATCGCTTACATGTCGCCGGAGCAAGCTCGAGGAGAAACGCTCGACGCTCGTACCGATTTGTTTTCCGCTGGCGTTGTGATTTACCAGATGGCGACGGGACAGCTGCCGTTTCAAGGAAATACGTCGGCAGTTATTTTTCAGGCCATTCTCGATCGCGATCCGGTTCCGCCGGTACAGATTGCGCCCAACCTTCCGCCCAAACTCGACGAGATTATCGAGAAGTCACTCGAAAAAGACCGGGACATGCGTTACCAATCCGCTGCTGATCTGCGCGGCGATTTGAAGCGGTTAAGGCGCGACAGCGACACTCGGCATCGGCCGACGTCGTCGTCATCGAACGTTGCTGCCGCGTCTCTCTCTTCGGTGAGCGCTGCGCAGCCTTCGGCATCGCATGTGTCCTCGAGTTCCGCTGTGGTCAGCGCCATTCGACAGAACAAAATCGGTACAAGCGTAACCGCTCTCCTCACGCTCGCTGTCCTGGCCATCGCGGGCTACGGCGTTTATGCACTTCTCAATCGTATTCGTCCGGTTCCATTTCAAAATATCTCGGTCAGGAAAATCACGGAGACCGGAAAGTCTAGGCTGGTCGCTATCTCTCCCGACGGCAACTACATCATGAATGTGGTGAGGGACAACGGTCAGGAGAGCTTGTGGCTGCGTAACTTGCCGACAAACAGCAATACGCAGGTCATTCCTCCAACCCAAACGATCTACACGGCGTTGAAGTTTTCGCCCGACGGCAACTACCTGTACTTTGAGCGCAGCGAACCCGGAAGCGAGGAGTTGCGCAACCTCTACCGAGCGCCGGTGCTGGGCGGGTCGCCGGAAAAAGTGGTCAGCGACATCGATTCGAACATCACTTTCGCTCCCGATGCGAAACGGTTTGCTTTCGTCCGGTATAACAGTCCAGAACTGGGCCGATATCAACTGCTGATACACAATTTGGATACGGGCGAAGACAAAGCCATGATCGAAGACAAAGTCTCCGCAGGGGTACGGGACCCAGCCTGGTCACCCGATGGAAAGACCCTGGTTTGCACGACGTTCACTTTGCCGAATGCGCTTAGCGGGTTGATCGCGATCGACTTAGCCAGCGGCAAACAAACCGTGCTGGCGCGCTCGGAATCAACTGCGCTGCAAAGCCCCATCTGGCTGCCGGACGGCCACAGCTTACTCGTGATATCGCAATTCAACGGGGCTCAGATCGTGACGGTGTCGTATCCCGAAGGCAAGATGCAGCCGATTACTCGCGATACGAACAGTTATGGGGGTCTTAGCGTGGCCGGGGACGGGCATAGTTTTGTCTCGATCATGAACGAGTCGCACGCCGATCTTTTTATAGGACCGGCTACGGCGGCGAACCAAAGCGATTTCAAGCGAATCACGGCGGGCGCGCCGATCTTTAATTTCACGTGGACGGCCGATGGAAAATTAATCGCGTCGTTGGATGGAACGTTGAACCAGATCAACCCTGATGCCGGGGAAAAAACCAGCGTGGGCTCGCAACCGGGAGTGGTCGCGATCAATCCGTCGGCGTGTGGCGATGGTAAGTACATCGTCTATACAGGAGTGACGACGAAGGGTGCGACCACTCTGAGCATCTGGCGCATGGATGCGGCCGGCGGGAATTTCAAACAAATCACCACCGGAAAGCTCGATCAAAACCCCGTATGTTCGCCGGACGGGCGATGGGTGATTTTCCAGAACGCTCTCGATGACGGCGCCCTGAGCAAAATCTCCATTGACGGCGGCGAGTCCGTGAAATTGTCGCCGGAGCTTGCCGCTTCCGGGCTGGATTTTTCTCGTGACGGCAAGTGGATTGCATTCGCGCAGTTTCAACATTCCTCGACACATGTCGAGAGACTCGCTCTGATTTCGATGGAATCGAGCAAAGTGGAAAAGAGCATGGATTTTCAACAACCACGGAATGGCGGTGTAGAGTTTGCGCCCGACGACAAGGCAGTGGTGTACTCATTCGCCAATAAAGGCGTGGACAATCTCTGGAGCCAGCCTCTGGATGGCAGCGCCGGGAAGCAAATCACGAATTTCGACGCTGAGTTCATCACTCAATTTCGGTACTCGTTCGATGGAAGCAAGCTGGCCCTCGCGCGCGGACACACGGACTCAGACGTGGTGATGGTCAGGGAAGCGGAGAAATAAGAGCGGAGATGTCCTCCACAAGGCGCTCACCGGCGAGTACGCGGAGGACGCAGAGAAAGGCCAGGCCGACCCAAGACCGCCCATCCAAGGGCTAAAGCCTGTTGTATTTGGCCTTTTGGGCGATAGGGCTGGAGCCCTGTTCTGATACGAAACTAGATCGATCGCATGACTTCGGATGTCCCTTAGAGGACAAGAACCACGCCGTCGAGGTTCGTGGTGCCCACCCTTTCGCAAAGAACGCGAAATGGTGGGGCAGCCTCGATCAGGAGGCGCGCGGGGCGATAGGGCTGGAGCCCTGTTCTGAGACGAAGACGAAGCCATCAAAATAAAAGGCGGAGATCATAAACGCAATCTCCGCCTGACTTTTGTTTACTCGAGCGGGTTACTTATTCGAGTTTAGTGGTGGCCACTTTGTTGGTGGCTCGCCAAGTGCTGCTGTTGCTGCGTGTGCTTTTGTTCCAGCTGTTGCGTCTGTTGCTGGTGCCGCTGCTCCACCTGCTGCTTTTGCGCATCGTTGTAATTCTTTTGCGCTGCACGCTGGTGGTCTGAGTCCTGTTTCTGCGCCAGTTTTGCGTGCTCCGCATTTTGCTTTGCCGCCAGCTTTTGCTGCTGTTGCTGGTACTTCTGGTCCACCTTGTCGTTGCCTGTGCTGGGCGGCTTTGGCACTTCGTGCGGTTGCAGGTCGCGCGCTTCATTGCCACCTGCATTGCCAGGACGAGGGACATTGTTTTGGCCGCGTGCACCCTCATTGGGCCCGCCAGCTTCACGGGCAGGAACCGCGCCGCGGTCAAATTCTCCGGGCCTTGCGGTCGCCGCGATTGGGGGTCGGCCCTGGTTCACGGAAGAGCGCAGCTGCGGATTGGATCGCGCCATTTCTACGTGCTGGTTTTGGGCCGCAACCGGACCGACGTGACGCTCGCGTTCCGCAGCTTCTTCCTGCGGGGTGGCAACGCCATGGACGCCACCTTCTCCACCGTTGAAGCTCACTCGATTGGTGTTGTTGTTAATCACCGTCGTGTTGTAAACATTCCTCACGTTAGTGACGTTCACATTGGTGACCGACCGGTTGTAGTAAAAGTGGTCGCCATCCCAACGGCCGCCCTCATAGCCGTGACCGAAATATCCAAATCCGTAGTTGATGCCGCCATAAAATCCGATGTGAAGACCCCAATAGCCTTCATGGAATCCGAAGAAACCTGCATTCCATCCCCACCATGGCGGAGTCCAGAGGTAACCGGGTTGAGGCGCAAGTACCCACGTGCCGGGCACCCAGAAATAGCCATCCTGGCCATACGCCCAATAGCCGGGCGTCCAAATGTAGCCATCGCCGGGGCAGACAGGCTGTTCATAAACCGGCAATGCGGGGGGTCCGATGCGGACCGAAATGCCGATCTGTGCAAAGGATGCCGCTGAAGCGGCGAGCATGATCAGCGCGAACAGAAGAGAGCGTATGGCGCGAATTCTGTGCATTTTGTTTCCTCCTGAATACACCACTGTAAACACTATGGCGTTTGCTTTGTTTCGAAACGCCGTATTCATTCTGTCACAAGAGTCTGATTCTTAAGGGTTTTATTCTTCTTAGAAGTGCACACGGAGACAACAAGAAATAGTGAAGCAACAAAAATGCCCCGTCTTTTACGACGGGGCATGCAGAAATATTTCCGTCGGTTATTTTCCTTTGTAGGTGCGTGGCGTGCCTACGCCCGCGCATTCGTCCCAGCCGACGGCGCATTGCGAAGATCCCTGCGTAATGTCATAAAAGGGACCTTTGTAGGCTTGGTGATTCGCGTACTCTTTGTAGAGTGCCACAAGACCCTGATAGCTGGTTTTGGGAAAGTGGCCGGCTGCGTTTACGATGCCGGCAAACGTCGGCGTTGCCCAGCTCGTGCCGCCAACCGCGCCCCATCCCTGTTGATAGATGGCGGCACAGCAGTAGTCCGATGCGATATCCGGATAGCCGCGTTGATTGCCCACGATGCTTGAAATCACGTCTTGATAGGCCGGACGCGGTTCGTATGGGCTAAGGTCGCCACCGCCTCCGCCGTAAGTCTCATTCACAAAATTTCCATTGTTGTCGCGGGTGAAGTAGCTGCCCCCGACCGAGAATACATTGGGTGAGGCCCCAGGATAGATGCTGACGCCGATACCGGAGTCGCCGCTAGCCGCAAAGTAGGCGACGTTCGGGGCGGTGAAGTATTTGTCCCATTGCGCTTCATTCGAGACTTCGGGATCGCCCCAGCTCATGCTGACCACGCCGCCTCCATTTTCGGCTACCAATTTTCCGGCTACGGCCACAGCCTGCCAAGTGGGATCGGTGTTTTGCAGGGTTGAGACGACCAGAAACAATTTCGCTTGCGGCGCCATGGCATGGGCCCACTCGATGTCGAGAGCTTCTTCCGTGAGCCATTCGCCGTAAACCGGAGGTTTGGTTCCATTGGCATAAACGATTTGAAAGTCCGCATCCGGCAAACCGAATTGGACGGAGAAGGTGTGCAGATCAGACGCGGCAGTCGGATAATCACCCGCATCGACGATCGCGATGGCTCCGATGCCGCCGGTCGGCACGGTGGCGCTGGTTGCAATGGGGCAGCCCGACGGACCCTGGACCAATTGGTAAACGCAGGCGAGCGAAGCCGGAGTTTCGGCATCGGAAGGCGGTCCCGGCGTCTTATCACCCACGATAAAGTAGTTCGTGTTTATCCGCCCGATGTGAGGAATGCTCGATTCCGGAACCGTGATCTTTTGTCCGTTGTATGTTTCTTGGTGCGCTTGTCCAAAACACAATGACAGCGAGGTTGCACAGACTGCCGCAACTGTAAGAATTGCACGAGAAAATCTCATTCCAGAATCTCCTTGGTGTTTTTTCTCCTAAGAATCAGCAAACGACGGGCGAAACCGGTGGTGATGCAGGTTGAATAATGAAGCGAGCCAAACGCGGCCTTCGCCTCTAGCTCAGGCCAAGCTCGCGCGCCCGCCAGATTCCAAACTGCACCACTACCCGGGAACCTGGGCCATCGGCACGAAAAGAGTCTATACCGAAAGACGGCCCTCGGGTGAAAATCCCTAACAGAAGCGGGATTTGGCGGGTTTACTAGGTGCCTCCGTAGAGGGAGGATGTAAGCGTTTCCTTAATCGGCAGCCTGCGGGCAATTATCGTCCATGTCCCAGAAACTGCCTTCCCGCACCAACTTGTCGAGTTCCGCGCGGGCATGAGTGATAAGTTGCGCGGCATAATCTTTGGTGGACTGCCGGTGCTCGGGAGCGAGGGGCGCTACGCGGATATCGAGCCGCGCGGCGTCTTCTTCCAACATGCGCACCAAGCGCTGCGCCCGATCAATTCTGACATTGATGGATAACATCGGCACCTGCCTTTGCTGTAGGTTCATAAAGTGTGAGGTCTGCTTCCGGGCGTGCCAAGTCTCTAAATAGATTCGTGTGAACTTGCAACTACAAACGCGAAACCGGAAACTGTTAATCGATGCCCGTTACAACCTATCTTTCGCTCGGCTCTAACATCGGCGACCGCGCCGCGAACCTGCGAGAAGCGGTCGAACAGCTGCGCTCGCTGGGGGAAATCGCAGCCGTTTCTTCCTTTTACGAAACGGAGCCGATCGAGTACACGGAGCAGCCGTGGTTCTTGAACTGCGCGGTCGAACTCGAAACCCGGCTCACTCCTATGCCATTACTCTCTGGAATTTTAGAAATCGAAAAACAGATGGGCCGGCATCGGGGAAAGAAAAACGGTCCGCGCAATATTGATCTCGACATCCTGCTCTATAAAAATCAAATTGTGGACACGCCGGAGTTAACTATCCCTCACCCCGCCATGACGGGGCGCCGGTTTGTGCTGGCTCCGCTTGCAGAAATTGCGCCGGGGGCAACGCACCCTGTCAGCAAGAAAACGGTTCGTGAATTATTGAAGACTTTGGGCCCGGGACAAGAAGTGCGCAAGATTACGGCACAATAATTCTGCTTTTCTCTTCCGCATTCGTGACAACGCCCTCGCTGTTGGGAAATTGCGATACCACGAAATCTGCAAAACCTCGCGCCTTGGGGCGTCCTGAGGTGCGCGTGAATCCCATCCGGAGCAGAAACACGAGCGCCTGCAATGCATCCGAGTCGCGCAGGCGCGAATATCCGGTATGCTTGAGCTCGGCTTCGCGAAATTCTTTGACCATGGTCTGAAGTTCGGTCACTATCGCCTGCTGCGCGGGATTTTGCAGCGGGGCTTCATAGTGCAGCCCAGCATTTACGAGCGTTTCATAACTCTTCGCCAACGCGCCTAACGCGGCCAATAAATCGCAGTCCCGCAGAGTGCGGTCAGAATTTACGCTCTTCGCCAGGACGAAACTCAAGCCCATGAGCAAGTGCTCGTGCTCATACAAGAATTGATCGCCGATTTCCACGGAGGGGAAGAGTTCCGCTGGATCCAAGCCTTCGAGGGAGCGCAGTTTTTCATGTTCGCGGGCTTGACGCAGATAGGTACAATCACTGGGACAATCGAGTGTGACCTCGCGCTGCTCGCCGCAACATTGCGGGCAAATGCGGCCATGCACGGCCGGACAAAACCGCTTTTCTTTTCTGATATCACATATGGAACAAGGCAAGAAGGTGCTCTCCGTCCCTCGATTATCCCACGCCCGATGCGGCGACTTGTGCAAACCCTGAGCCCGTGTAGACAGGCGATTTCGCGCTTGACCCACCTCAAAATGCGATTTTTGTGGCCTTTTCTGGTTCCAAATGCGGAAATCCCGCATAAAATGCGGCTAAATTGCTTCTTTTCCACAGGCGAAGGGGTATAAGATGGCTTTCATCGCAGGAAAATTCAGGTTTCACAAATGAGGAGGATTCATGGCTTCAGGCATGACTAAGACACAACTGGTGCGCCACCTGGCGGAAACACTCGAGACCAACAACAAGACCATCGCAAGTTTTCTTGAGGCTCTGAGCGACACAGCAGTTAAAGAAACGAAGAAGAACGGAGTGTTTGTTGTTCCCGGGCTTGGCCGCCTGGTGAAAGCGCATCGCAAGGCCCGCGTGGGACGCAATCCGCAGACCGGCGAACCCATTCAGATCAAAGCCAAGACCGTCGTGAAGTTCCGCGTCGCCAAGGCCACCAAAGACGCCATCGCGCCTCCGGCCAAGAAGTAGTTTTTCTTTTGGAATTGAAAGGCCGGCTCATGCCGGCCTTTTGCTTTCTTAGGCGAAGCATTATGCTACGTAAGCGTCTGCCTCAATCTCGACCAAAATTTCCGGCGAAATCAGCTTGCTCACTTCCACCATCGAAGTCGCGGGTCGAATTTGTGAGAAATATTCTCCATGCGCCTTGCCCACAAGCTCCCAATCGGCGATGTTTGTGACATACATTCTCGTACGCACAACGTCTTTTAGGCCGACTCCAGCTTTATTCAAGGCTGATTCGATGTTCTTGATGGTCTGCACCGCCTGCGCGTAGACGTCGCCGACGCCGACGATCTTGCCGTCTGCTCCTGTTGCCGTCGTCCCTGACACGTGGACGTAGTTTCCGATGCGCACCGCCCGGGAGTAACCCACAACCGGTTCCCAGGCTGTGCCGCTGGAGATATTCTTGCGTTCCGTCATTGCACTCCCCTTTCCTCATTCTTTAGATGGTCTTGCGGTACCTTGCAGTTCTTTTGATTGCGACTAGCAGCCAAACCATATGACTGCTAGAAATAAAATTCATAACGAAAGTCACTTGTATTCACAACTCATTTGCGTTATCTATCAACTAATGATTGTTCAGAATCCGCGCCGCCCGCGGGTTTTGATTGGAGCTCGGAGGTGAGCCCAAGTGATACCGGAATCTCATGCCTTGCAGCAGTTCTTCACAGAACTGGTAGGAAAACGCTACGCGGAAGAAATCGGCCTTCGCGATCCTGAAATTACGGCCTACGTCGCCCATGTCCTGGCGGAATTCTGCGAAACCGAACAACTCTTTAAAATACAGACTGCCGCTGGAAAACCGTTGACCGATGTCGGGGAAATGCTCCTCGAGTCCGATCCAGTGTACGGCCCGGCGCCATCGTTTGATCGGGAGCGCCAACTGCGCAAGCATATTGGCGATTACACCCTGTTTTTTACGGGGATGTTTCCCGAGAGCATCAACCAGTTTCGTTTGCGGCGAAACCGGCTGGAAAATTTCGTGGACTGGATTAAAGCCGGAAAAGAAAGCTATTACATCGTCAGCAAGTTCGAGCATTTCGAGTACGAGAGAGTGGCGCCGCTATTTGGCAAGCTTTCCAGTCACTTCGAGCAGTGCGTCTATGGCTTGAACATGGTTAGGAATGACTTGCTGGAGATGCAACATCCGATCACGCAACGTACGAACGATTTGATTATGTGATGGCCGTCGATCGCCGGTAGAAGCTCAGCACAGCGTCCCCCTGAACTAGCGTGCGATAACGACGGAGCTCTCCGAATTTATCTCCTGGATCAAACTTCTTGAAGTGCTCAGCCAATACCACGCTTCCCGCCTTCAAGAGTGCCGACTCGCCTAATGCTGACACAACATTTTTGCAATCCGCTTCCATCCGGTAAGGCGGATCAAGAAAAACAAAATCGACTTGGATTTCTGCGGCTTCCAGTGTTTTCAACGCGCGCAAGGAGTTCTGTTTCATGATCCGGAATCCATTTTTGATTCCCAACGATTCCAGATTTTTCTTGATGAGTTCCACGGCATCGGCTGACGATTCCACAAAATAGACATGTTGTGCCCCCCGGCTCAATGCTTCAATACCAACGGCTCCCGTGCCGGCGTAGAGATCGAGCCACGCAGTCCCAGACAAAGCATCGGGATCGCCCGGAGTCAGAATGTTGAATAGGGCTTGCCGCAACTTGTCTGCCGTCGGACGCAAATCCGTTCCTGGCAAGGAATGCAATGGACGGCTCCGGTATTTTCCAGTGATTACGCGCATAAAGAACGAGCATCCCTCCATGCCATCTGCACTTTAGAGTTTTTTATTCTCTGCCCCGCGCTGCCACTTTTCCATGAAACGTCTAGAATAGTAGAGCAATGAGAAATTGGTCTATACCGGCTGGCCGCATTTTGGGTGTAGATCTGCGCATCCACTTCACTTTTGTCGGACTTCTCGCATTCATCTGGCTCACAGAAACCGCCAATCATGCACCCGTCAATCCCGCACGGGGACTGGCCTTGGTAGGAATCATACTGGCGTCAGTCATTCTCCACGAAATCGCTCACGCACTCGCTGCGTTGTTTGCCGGCACTCCCCCTAAGTCGGTCATGCTTTTGCCGCTTGGCGGCATTCCGCAGTTTGACGAAACGCAGCAAATCTCCAAGCCTGGCACGCTTTCCTGGCAGCGCGAGATTCGCATTGCGGCAGCAGGGCCTGTAGCAAATTTTCTCGCAGCATTCGTGGCGGCAAGCATTCTGCTTGCCATTGCTCCCGAAATCCAGCTCTGGGGGCGACCTTCGGTGATTTCGACGAATCTGCCCCGCAGTCTGGTTTGGGTAAACATCTGGCTTGGGCTTTTCAATCTTCTCCCGGCTTATCCTCTGGATGGCGGGCGTGTATTACGAGCGATTTTCAGCCGTAAACTTGACTCGGTCCATGCCACGCGCCGTGCCGTTTCCATTGGACAGACATTTGCCACGCTTTTGATGGTGCTGGGGATGTTCGTGAATGTCTGGCTCATCATGATAGGGATTTTCCTGTTCGTTGCAGCGCAACTCGAAGAGCGCACGACAGTATTTCAATCGGTGCTTGATACGGTCCGGCTGGAAGACATCATGCTCACCGACTTCGCCACGTTGTCTCCGGCCGACACGTTGGAGGATGCGCTCGACAAAGCGGTTCATTCATTGCAAGACGATTTTCCCGTAATTCGCGGAAGTGACATGGTGGGCGTGGTGTCGAAACAGAAAATTCTGCAAGCCCTGCGCGCGGAAGGCAATGGCTATGTGCAAGCAGAAATGAACCGCATTTTTGAAGTTGCGCAGAAAACAGAGTCGCTGTCTTCGGCTTTTCGCAAGCTGAACGCGCGCAATTTGAGCATTATTCCCGTGGTGGAAGAACAACGTCTTGTCGGCATCGTCACCTTGCAAAACCTGATGCACTCCATGGCGCTGCTCGCGGAAAGCCGCAAACTGCGTAAAGCGGCGGCGCTGTAGACGACTCCAGCGGCGACAACCGGCCCTTTACGCGACCCCTTCGACCATGCGCACGTCTCGCTCAACCGTCCCGTCAAGGAGCTTTCGCGCCTCCTGATATGCGGAACTCTCATAAGTGGCGATCGCCTGTTCCACGCTCTCGAATTCAATGACAACAGTTCTCTGATTTGAGCCTGCCTCGAAGGCCCTCGCCGGCATCCCGCGTGTCACAAAGCGCCCCCCTCCAGCCTCAATCGCAGGCCCCGCCAGCTTTGCGTATGCAGCCAGCGCTGCCGGATTTGAAACTGAGCGGTAAAGAGTTACCCAATATCCTTTAGCCATACTTGGCCTCCGTGATCCCGCCGCTAAAACTTGTACACAAGACCGAGCGACGGCTCGGCAATGTGCCCATGGGCCGAAGTATCGATGCCGGGCACGTCGAAGGACGGCGCCCGATACAAAAACCCGCGATATTGCAGCCGCAGTGCAAAACGTGACGACGACGGAACGCGCGCAATGATTGGGATTTTGGTAAACAGCTTGTAGTCGAACCCGCCGCCATAGAGCACCGCGAGCTGCGTATTGGTTGAACCATTTACCGGCTGGTTTTGCGATTCAATGAACTCGTTGTAAGGGTTAAACTTCAATCCGCCAATCCCACCGAGAAAAAACAGTTCAAAATTTCTGGTTTCGATCGGGCTGAAGACGTAAGCCCCGCTGAACTCGCTGATGTTCGATTGAATCCGATAATCAAAGGCGGCGGCGTATATCTGCGAATTACCGGCGCGGCCGTAAGTGACCTCTGCGGAACTCTTCGCCGAAAACCGGTAGCGCGCTGTTAGAAAAACTTCGGTTCCGTTGGTCGCGGTCTGAGTGACGTTATTGCCCTCAACCTGCTTACTAAACAGGCCTCCGCCACTGATGGCGACATCAATGCGGTTGTACTGGCTGAACCCTAATGGCGTCATTAACAGCAGCCACGCCAAAATCAATCCGGCTTTTTTCAACATCCAATACCCTCGTGTGAAATGAGTGGGATACATCCATCATAGACTGGGATGGACGGAATTGGCGATTCGCGACGTAGTCGTATTTCAATACAAACGCATGGCTTGAGCTTGTTCTATCGCCGATATCTTACGGAGTTCTGCCAGCACGGCATTGGGAACAGCTTCATCCACGTGAATGACTGCAATGGCTTCACGCACGCCTGCGCCGGCCTCGGCCGCGCGGCGCCCCAAAGAAAAATCAGCGATATTGATTTTGTGATTGCCTAAGATCGTTCCTACCTGCCCAATGACGCCGGGGACATCGCGATTACGCAAGTAAACGAGGTTTTGCGCGAGTGGAGCTTCGACATCAATGCCGTCCACGTGAAGCAGGCGCGGGGCATGGCCATGCAGCACTGCACCTTTCGCGGAATGTTCTACTCCTCCACGCGCCTTCACAGTAATACTCAAGACACTGGCCGCTCCCCCGGAAGTCGCTTGGGTCTTCCGTTCCTCGTGGACACGCAAGCCACGAGCAGAAGCGATGGATGCAGCATTCACCAAGTTGGCTTTTTCCTCCAGAGATTCGTTCAGGATTCCCTGAATCGCAGCATTGCGAATCAACTCCGTTTTCCATTCCGCGATCCGACCGCTATAGCTCAGCCAAATTTCTTCGAGCGTCCCACCTGCCGCCTGGGCGAGGAATGCCCCTAAACGCTCGGCAAGAACAGCGTAAGGCTGCAACTCCAGATATTCTTCGTGCGAAACCGAGGGCACATTTACGGCATTCTGAATCACGCCGTGCTTTAAGTACTCCTTTACCTGCATGGCAATCTGGACGCCCACCGCCTCCTGTGCTTCGTGTGTCGATCCTCCCAAATGAGGCGTCAGTACGACATTATCAAGAGTCGTGAGGGGAGAATTTTTCAGCGGCTCTTCGACAAAAACATCCAACGCAGCCGACGCGACTTGGCCGCTGCGCAGCGCCTCGGCCAATGCAGCTTCATTCACCAGTTCGCCGCGCGCGCAGTTAACCAATCGCACGCCCTTTTTCATTTTCTTGAGCGACTCGCCGTTAATCATGCCCGTAGTTTGCGGGGTAAGACCCACATGCAGAGTGAGATAGTCGGCACGCGCATAAATTTCGTCAAGACTCGCAATCTTGACACCGTTTTCTTTGGCGACCGAGAGCGACACAAAGGGATCATGCCCCAGAATCTCCATGTCAAACGCTTTGGCGCGCTTGGCCACTTCCAGGCCAATTTTTCCCAAGCCGACAATGCCCAGCGTCTTCCCGCGCAACTCCGTGCCTTGCAGCGATTTCTTTTCCCACTTTCCGGCACGCATGAGCGCATCCGCTTTTGGGATAAAGCGGGCCATGCTCAACATGAGCGCCAGTGTGTGCTCGGCCACCGCAACGGCATTCGCGCCGGGCGTATTCATGACCACCAGGCCTTTGCGCGTGGCCGGTTCGAGTTCGATGTTGTCCACACCGACGCCAGCGCGGCCGATCACGCGCAGTTGATTTGCGTGGGCAAGCAAATCGGCATTGACCTGCACCGCCGACCGGACGATCAATACGTCGGCATCAGCCAACTGCTCCGCCAATTTGCTATCGATCTGTTCGGGAGTAACAACCGTCCATCCTGGCTCCCTCAGCAAATTCACAGCCGACGGCGACATCTTTTCTGCAATTACGATTTTCATAGCAACCTCAGAGATTTCCGGCATAAAACCGGCAATTGTCCCGGCAAAACCACTGCATAATTGTTGACAACCAAATGACAGGAGAATGACACCAACACTCCCGCGTTTTCATAACCTTTTCTCACCACCTGCTTCACGCGGTGAAGGAGAAACAAACATGAAAACTAGTATCATCTGCTTGCTGCTGTTGACGACCTTGGCCGTGGGATGCGGCTATGGCACTCACTCCACGACTCCGGCGCAACCAGGTACGACACCGTCCATTGCTCAACTGATGCCCAATACTGCCATTTCCGGCGGATCCAACTTTACTTTAACCGTCAGCGGCACTAATTTCGCCGCCACCAGCGTTGTAAATTGGAATGGCCAAGCCCAAACCACTACGTTTGTGAGCGCGACGCAAGTCACTGTTGCTATTCCCGCGTCCGCCATCGCTGCGCCCGCCACTGTTCCGGTCACCGTCACTAATCCCGGCGTTGCCGGCGGAATCTATGGCGGCGGCACGCTTGCAGAAACATCGCCGGCGGTCAATTTCGTGGTGAATTAGTGAACGCTGTAGTCGTGAGGCCGACGGTCGCCCGTTAACGGGAAAGGCTCTGCGCAAAGACTTCCTGGGCTGCGCGCACGCCTTTCCCGAATTCGGTCGTTTTCCCGGTCGCAACCGCGAGAACATGGTCCAGCGCAGCCAATAAGCCGACTGTATCGAGATAGTCGTAATAGCCGAGATGCGCAATCCGGAAGAGCTGGCCTTTCATCTCTCCCTGACCGTTAGCAACGACTGCCGAAAATTTCTCGCGGAATCCTTTGACAATTGCGCTCGAATCTATGCCTTCTGGGGCAAGCACGGCGGTGACGGCCGATGCAGGAGCAGTTGGCGCAAACAATTTCAGCCCGACTGCCTGCACCCCGGCGCGCGTCATTTCGGCAGCCAGTTCGGCATTGTCAATCAATGCATCGCGTCCTGCAGCCAGATCTCCTGAACCCATTTGCCGGATAAAATCTAACGCCGCGCCCAGCGCCGCAAATAACGAGGTCGCGGGAGTATATGCAGATTCGCCTTTCGCCGCAGCTTTACGCTCGCGCCGAAAATCGAAATAGTAGCGAGGAGTTTTCGTGGTTTCCATTCGCTGCCAGGCTCGATCGCCGACGGCACAATAAGCTAGTCCTGGCGGAATCATGAGGGCCTTTTGCGATCCGCCAATGATGACGTCGATGCCCCAGCCGTCAACGTTCAGGTGTGTGGTGCCAAGCCCAGTGATGGCGTCCACAACCAGCAATGTGTCGCTGCTTGAATCACGCACGAGCTTAGCGATGCCTTGAACATCATGGCGCGCGCCCGTCGAAGTTTCGGTTGCCTGCACATACACCGCGCGAACATCGGGCGTGAGTTTTGCGCGAATGTCGTCCAACGAAAAGGTTTGCCCATAAGGAGCGCTAACTAACTCGACGGCGCAGCCGAATGTTTTTGCTAAATCGCGCCAGCGCTCGCCAAATTTCCCCGCAGTGAGCACCAAAACTTTATCGCCCGGGGAAGTCAGGTTTGTGACCGCG
>JBEKTR010000003.1:0-35633 GCA_049515835.1 Terriglobales bacterium | reverse complement strand
TCTCGACTTCGCGGATTGCCTGCATGCAGGCAATCCAGCTACGCTCGAAATGACGAGTGTTGAAATTGTTCTAAGAACGGCGGACGAGGCGTCCGCGCTAAGCAAGCGCCTTGTGGAGGATGCATGAGTCAGCGTTGGCTGCTGTTGATTCTTGTAAGCTGTGCGGCAATTTCTGCGAGGGCGCAAGGGACGGCGTCGTCCACGCTTGCGCGGGTGACGCCGGAGGGCCACGCGGGGGAAAGCTCTCGGGCGGTGCTGGAAGCGCAGAAAACGAAAAATGCTGATGCTATCAAGCAGTTGCTGTTGGACGATTTCACCATGGTTGGCAGCGACGGCAAAGTTTACGATAAGGACGAATTGCTCGACTCTGCGCGCGAAGGCCGGTTGAAGAGTTATCAGATTTACGATGTGAAGATTACGGATGTGGGCGAGGAAGCCATCCTCGTTTCGTATAGCCTTATTGTGACCCAGAGCGAGGGCGATAATGGCACGGCGCCGCGCTACCAGAGAGTTTCGGACCTGTGGGTGAAGCAAGGGAACCAGTTGCGTTTAAAGTTTGAGCAGGCTACGGCCGTGCGGCACGTGGAGTGAGAATATTTGTCTCGCAGTGTGATTTCGCTGCGCGCAGGGTCCCCTTCGACTTCGCTCAGGGCAGGCTCTCAATCCGCTGGAGAAAACGCGGACTTTCGGGATGACATGCGTGTCTTTACGATCCGCCATTTATAATCTAAAGATTCGGCTTCGCACCTGATTCTCCACTTAAAGGGAACACTTTGCTCGACTTTTTAGGCGATTTAAGACGCACACACATGTGCGGTGAACTGCGTCTCTCTGATGCGGGAGGCCGCGCCGTTCTGATGGGCTGGATGAACCGGCGCCGCGATCTCGGCAATTTGATTTTTATTGACGTCCGCGATCGGTCGGGCGTGACTCAGCTTGTGTTCAATAAAGAACGCAACCCGGCGCTGCATGCCAAAGCGGAGTCGCTGCGCAATGAATATGTGATTGCCGCTGTGGGGACGGTGAAGAAGCGCGACTCCGACACGATCAATAAGAATATTCCGACGGGCGAAGTTGAGCTGGTGGTGGACGAACTGCTCTTGCTGAACGAAGCGAAGCAGCCGCCGTTTTTGCCCGGCGATACCGTTCTGCCCAATGAAGAAATGCGGCTGAAGTACCGCTATCTGGATCTGCGCCGCGATGCCATGCAGTTCAACATCGAGCTGCGGCATAAAGTTGCGCTGGCGATTCGCGAGTATCTTGCATCGCAGAAATTCTTTGAGATTGAAACGCCGTTCATGACGCGGTCCACCCCGGAGGGTGCGCGGGATTATCTCGTGCCCAGCCGGGTGCAGCCGGGGAATTTCTATGCGTTGCCGCAGTCGCCGCAGATTTTTAAGCAGATTCTGATGATCTCCGGCTTCGACCGGTATTTTCAGATTGTGCGCTGCTTCCGCGATGAGGATTTGCGTGCCGACCGCCAGCCCGAGTTCACGCAGATTGATTTGGAGATGTCGTACCCGCAGCAGGAGCGGGTCTGGGAGATTGTGGAAGGATTTTTGACGGCTGCGTTTAAAGTCGCGGGGCATGAAATCAAAACGCCGTTCGTTCGCATGAGTTACGACCAGGCGATGCGGCTTTATGGAATTGATAAGCCGGACATGCGGCTGCCGGCGATGGCGGATGTGCGCGAGGCGCTGACGCCGGACGAATTGACGGATTTTGCGGCGAAGTTCCGAGTGCGCAAGGAACTGCCGATTCAGGTAATTCGGATTCCGAAAGCGGGCGAGATCTCGGGTACGGAACGCAGAACGATTGGAACATACGGCGCGTATGCGCATGCCCAGGGGCAGAATTTCGTGCAGGTCATCAGCGATCCGAAGAGGATTGCGAAAGATTATCCGGCGATTGCCGAAAAGATTGAGAAGTTTGCCAAGATCGAAGCCAGTGATTTGTGGGCGATTGCGGGCGCGCTGGATAAACCGGAGATTCCGGCAGTCGCCGAGCAAACTTTGCTCAATTTCTGCGCGAAGTGCGGATTGCTGCGCCTCGATCTGGCGCAGAAATATGCGGCGAAGCATGGCGCGTTTGAAAAGACGGGCGATCCGGCGAAGGACTATAAATTTGCCTGGATTACCGACTTCCCGATGTTTGAATGGGATGCGTCGGAAGGGCGATGGAACGCAGCGCACCATCCTTTTACGTCGCCCCACGAGCAAGATATGGCGAAACTAGCGACGGGCGTGGATTCGGTGACCGATCCGAAATCGCCGCTGGGCGAAATTCGCGCGCTGGCTTACGACGTGGTGTTGAATGGAACGGAGTTAGGCTCGGGTTCGATTCGTATTCACCGGCAGGACATTCAAGCAAAGATATTTCAGGCGTTGGGAATGAGCGACGAAGAGACCAAGTCGCGTTTCGGCTTCTTTCTGGAAGCGCTGGAGTACGGCACGCCTCCGCATGGCGGGATTGCGCTGGGCCTCGACCGGATTGTCATGATTCTGGCCGGAGCGGATAGTTTGCGCGAGGTGATTCCGTTCCCCAAAACGGCCCGCGCGGTGGATTTGATGATGGACGCGCCGACGCCGGTCAGCGATGCGCAGTTGAAGGAATTGGGGATTCAGGTGAAGAAGAGTTAGTTTTTGTTCAGGCGGTTAGCAAAAGCAGATTCCTCGCACGTTCTCACGGCTACGCGGCTTCGAACGGCTCGGAATGACAAGGGTTCAGGGTCGAGGGAAATCGGGAAGGCTTTTTAGCTGCTGACTTTATAGTCGCAGGCTTCGCGGCAGGGATTGCAGTAGTACAGGCTGTCTTCGCAAAGCCGGACGTCAATCTGCGACTGGCAGGAGCAGCAATACTTCTCGCATTCGCAGCGTTCTTCGGGCATTTCGCATTGCATACAGACGTATTTCTTGCCAGTTCCCGTGTTTGCCATGCCGATAATTTAACGCGACTGGCGGCATTGGCAAAGTTCCTTAAGTAACGCGGTTGAATGCACAAGCGGGCGCGTGTTACGGTAATTAGTTTCCACCCTGATTCCTCTGAGGCCGCATTGTCTACTGTTGAAGCCGAAGCCGAAGTCGTTCCGACCCTCCGCAAGACGGCGCTGAACGTCGTACATCGGCAAATGGGCGCGAAAATGGTGCCGTTTGGCGGATGGGAGATGCCGGTCGAGTATCCGGCGGCGATTGGCTGCGGCATTATCAATGAGCACATGGCGGTGCGGACGGGTGTGGGGATTTTTGACGTCAGCCACATGGGCGATATACGGCTGGCCGGTCCCGGCGCGCTGGCTGCAGTGCAGCATATTTCGATGAATGACGCTTCGCGCCTCGCCATTGGGCAGGCGCAGTATTCGGCCTTGCTCTATGCCAACGGGACCTTTGTAGATGACGTGATCGTTCACCGGCTCGGCGAAGACGATTATTTGCTGGTGATCAACGCTGGCACGCGGGAAAAAGATTTCAACTGGGTGCGCGATAATACGCGCCAGTTCGATTGCAAGGTCGAACATCTCTCCGACGATTTCACGCAGATTGCGATTCAAGGGCCGAAGGCGGTGGATCTGCTGCAAAAGCTGACTGACGCGAATCTTTCGGCTGTGAAGTTTTATTGGCTGACGCGCGGAACTGTCTGCGGATTGAAGAATATTCTGATTGCCCGCACCGGCTACACCGCTGAAGACGGATTTGAGATTTATATTCCCAGCGATGAAGCGACGAGCGCGCGGGTGTGGAATGAAATCCTGGAAGCCGGGAAAGAATTCGGAGCGGTGCCGTGCGGCTTGGGCGCGCGCAACACGCTGCGGTTGGAAGGTAAGTTGCCGCTGTACGGCCACGAAATTTCAGACACCATCAACGTCTGGGAAGCTGGCCTGGATCGCTTCTGCAAGATGGAGAAGGCGGATTTCATTGGCCGCGCCGCTTTGGAAAAAGCGAAGGCCGAGCCGCTGAAGCGGACTTTAATAGGATTGGAAATGACAGGGCGTGGCATTGCGCGCGATGATTACCCAGTTCTTGACGAAGCGGGCAACAAGATTGGGCATGTCACCAGCGGATCGCCCGCGCCATTCCTCAAAAAGAATATCGCGTTAGCCTATGTTCTCCCGGCGTTTGCAAATCTGGGTTCTTCAGTGAACGTCGAGATTCGCGGGCAGGGAGTGGCGGCCCAGGTTGTGCCGACGCCGTTTTATAAGAGGCCGAAGAAGGCCTAATCAGAGATAGAGCTAGGAGCGCTAAGACATGGCATCATATCCAACCGATTTCAAGTACACCAAAGAGCACGAGTGGATCAAACAGTCAGGCAATGCGGCCACGATCGGCATCACGAACTATGCGCAGGAGTCATTGGGCGACATCGTGTTTGTAGACGCGCCCAAAGTCGGCACAGAAATCAAAGCTGGCGCGACGTTTGGCTCAGTCGAGTCGGTGAAGGCGGTATCTGACCTGTTCGCGCCTGCCAGCGGCACGGTGACCGAAGTCAACGCTGAACTGGCGACGGCGCCGGAAAGAATCAACAAAGACGCGCATGGGTCATGGCTGGTCAAAATCACGCTTAAAGACCCGAATGAACTGAATTCATTGCTCTCGGCGGCCGACTATGAGAAATATGTCGCCGAAGAAGGCAGCCATTGACGGGCTGAGCTTTCGCACCCGGAATGACGCCGTCGAAAAATCGAATTTGCCTTTGCTACATCTAATTAATTCCTATGCAGCGTTACTTACCTAAGTCCCAAGCCGACCGAGACGCCATGGTCAAAGCGATAGGCGCGCGTTCGATTGACGATCTCTTTGCGCCTATTCCTGGCGAATACCGTTTGAACCGCGATCTGAAAGTGCCGCGGCAGATGGCGGAGTCCGAAATTGTGGACTGGTTCCGCGAGCGCTCCCGCGAAAATGGGGACGGCTACGCTAGCTTTTTGGGCGCCGGAGCGTATTCCCACTACCGCCCGGTGATTATTGACTCGCTGATTTCGCGCGGCGAGTTTCTCACCGCGTACACGCCTTACCAGGCCGAGGTGTCGCAGGGAACACTGCAATCCATTTTCGAATTTCAGACGATGATCTGCGAATTGACCGGCATGGAAGTCGCCAACGCTTCCATGTACGACGGCTCGACGGCGGCCACGGAAGCGGTATTGATGGCCTCCCGCGTGACGGGACGCCACGGCGTGGTGATTGCGCGCAATGTGCATCCGGAATATCGCGAAGTCTTGAAGACTTACGCCACGCATCAGGAGATGCCGCTGGCGGAGACGACTTATGCCGATTCCGGGCGAGTAGATCTGAAGGCGCTCGAAAAAGCGGTCAGCGATCAAACTGCTTGCGTGCTGATTCAATCGCCGAACTTCTTTGGGACGATTGAAGATGTTGCCGCGGTTGCGGAAATCGCGCATAAAAATGGCGCATTACTCGTAGTTGCCATCGCCGAAGCAGTGTCCCTGGGCATTGTCGAACCGCCGCGGGAGGCTGACATTATTGCGATGGAAGCGCAGTCGTTCGGTGTGCCGCTTGGTTTCGGCGGGCCTTATTGCGGCGTAATCGCCACGCGTGAAAAATTCGTGCGGCAAATGCCAGGACGGCTTGTCGGACAGACCGTGGACAGCCATGGGCGCCGTGGATTTGTTCTTACTCTGGCGACGCGCGAGCAGCACATTCGCCGCGAAAAAGCGACATCGAACATCTGCACCAATCAGGCGCTCATCGCACTGATGGTCAATATCTTCATGAATGTCTATGGCAAGGTCGGCCTGCGCGAATTGGCGAAACAGAATTTGGCAAAGACGCATTACGCGGTGAAGCAGTTTGGCAAGCATGCCAAGGTTCTTTTCGAGAAGACGCCGCGCTTCAACGAATTTGTGATTCAGACGAGTGAGACGCCGAAGGCGATTAACAGCCGTATTCTTGGCCACAAGATCGTTGGCGGGCTTCCGCTCAAGAAGTTTTACCCCGAACTGGGCAATGCATCGCTGTGGTGCTGCACTGAGTTAACGCCACGCACGATGATTGACACGACCGCAGGCGTGGTGGCCGAGAGTGAACGCTCGGAGAAAGGCGCGAACACGAGCGAAGAAGAAGCTGTGCCGGAGGTGGTGCGATGAACAAGTATCCCGATCTGAAAGCCACGCGCCACACCAGCCAGGATGAAGGCTTAATTTTCGAGAAGTCCTCGCCGGGAAAAGCGGCGTGGAAGCTGCCGCCGCTCGACGTTCCCGAGGTGGATTCTAAAGAGCTTCTGGGTTCATCAGAAAGAAGCAATCTGGGCAATATGCCCGAAGTGAGCGAGATTGAGATCATTCGCCACTTCACGCGGCTTTCGACCTGGAACTATGCAATTGATCTTGGCATGTATCCGCTGGGATCGTGCACCATGAAGTACAACCCGCGTGTGAATGAAGCGGTGGTGCGCATGGACGGTCTCGCGAACGCGCATCCTTATCAGCCGGAGAAGATTTCGCAAGGCGCGCTGCGCATCATGAAGACGCTCAGCGAATGCCTCGTCGAAATCACCGGTATGGATGCGATTACGCTGCAACCGGCGGCAGGTGCACAGGGCGAGATGACTGGCCTGTTGCTGGTGCGCGCTTATCACGAATCCAAAGGCGCGGCGCGGAAGAAAGTGCTGATTCCGGATTCGGCGCATGGTACGAATCCCGCGACGGCTGCGACGGTCGGCTATGCTGTCGAGAATCTGAAATCGAACGCGAATGGCATGGTCGATATCGCATCGCTCGAATCGCAGATGAATGAAGATGTCGCTGCGCTGATGCTGACAAATCCTAATACGCTAGGCATTTTCGAGCAGGAGATTCACAAGATTGCCGACCTGATGCACGCCAAGGGCGGCCTGCTCTACATGGATGGCGCCAATATGAACGCGCTGGTGGGCAAAGCGCGTCCCGGCGATTTCGGCGTGGATGTGATGCACCTGAACTTACATAAGACGTTCTCGACCCCGCATGGCGGAGGTGGACCAGGTTCGGGACCGGTGGCGATCAAGAAGATTCTGGAGCCGTTCTTGCCGACGCCGATTGTCATCGAAAAACCAGACGGAACTCTCGGGCTTGAATACAACCGTCCCAAATCCGTTGGTCGGGTGCGCGCGTTCTATGGCAACTTCGGAATGTTCGTCCGTGCGCTGGCTTATATTTTGGCTAACGGGCCGGACGGCTTGCGGCAAACCACAGAAGATGCGGTCCTCAATGCCAACTACATTCGCAAAGGACTCGAAGGCGTGTTTGATTTACCATATTCAACGCCTAGCATGCACGAAGTTGTCTTTAGCGATAAGATTCAGGCGAAGAAAGGCGTGAAGACGATGGACCTCGCCAAGCGGCTCATCGATTACGGCTTCCATCCTTACACGACGGCGTTTCCGCTGATCGTACCCGGAGCGCTCATGATTGAGCCCACGGAAAGTGAAGGCCGCGACGAGCTTGATCTATTTATCGAAGCAATGAAGCGAATCTCGGCGGAAGTGGAAGAAGATCCGCAGGGCGTGCTGGGCGCGCCGTACACAACCCGCGTTTCACGGCTGGATGAAACTATGGCCGCGCGAAAACCGATTTTGCGCTGGAAACCGGCTAGTTAAACAATCGAGTTTTTGCTGACTGAGATCCTTCGGCCCGCAAAGAAAAGCGCGCGGGCCCTCAGGATGACAACGCTTATTTCTTTTCGCTGAATTCTATCGTGGCCTTCGTGTTTTCCCATGCGGCGTTCAACACGCAACTGCCGCGTTTTTGATCGTACGAAATTGTGAAGTTCTCAACAGGCGAAGAAGTGCTGGACGCCTTCATGTCAATCCGCGCCAAGTCGTTGCCGTCGGGGTAGGGAATGCCCCACTCGCCGGTCTTCTTGCTGATGACGAGTGTCCACTGGTCCAGAGCTGGAACCGCGAATAGCGTGTAGCTTCCCGCCGGGATATCTTTGCCGCCAGCAGTCAGGTTGGCGGTCGTAACTAAAGTGGTCGCTTCATTCGCACCCAGCCGCCAGACTTCGCCATAGGGCACAAGTCCGCCAAAAATCTTGCGGCCTTTGACCCGAGGACTGGAGTAGTCGGTTTTGATCGTCTTCCCGTCAGAAAAACTGCAGGACGCCGAGGCCGCCGGGCTGGGACGTTTTTCCTGGCACGCAGCAAGTAGCGCGAAAGTAAGAATCACCAAAAGCATTGCAATTGGCTTTTTCACAAGGGTCTCCTACCAATGGAATGGATTTAAATTGAGTGAACGTAACCCGTTAGACTAGCCGAGTGCTGTGCGGTTAGCAAACGGCCGCAGGTGGTTTTCTGCCGTTACAATCCTGAAATGCCTGTTTTCGACGAAAAACGCGATGAGCTTGAACATTATGAAACCATGATGGGCGTTCCACGCGGGCGACTGGCCGTAACGCTGGATGCAATTACGGATGCCATGTCGCTCGTGGGTCAACACGGGGTTTATTGCCAGAGCCAGCGCCAGGCAGGCAAACCGGCTATGGATATCCAGATGGTGATGAAGAGTCTTACGGACGCGAAAGAACTTATTCAGAGCGTGATGGAAGAGCTGAAAACAAGCCAGGATAGCAAAACGATGCCATCCTGAAAGCTCGCGCATGCGTCGCGAGCCGAAGCAGCCCGTCTAAATCAGGCACTCACGACCGCGTCTACGCTATGCTATATTTCCCTCGCTCAATCATTTTCTGCGCGATCTGTTGACGTAACTCGATGACATTGAACGGCTCGTATTTCGCCAGGCGCCGTAGGATTGCCAACTGCGTGCGGAGCATATCGCCGTCGGCGACGGCGGCGATGACTTTCTTGGCGGCGGCTTCAATTTTTTCCATGGCTTGCGATATGTATACGCGCGTCATAGCCAGAGGAAGCGCTGCCGCTGATTCGCCCTTCGTTTGAACAATCTTTTGTGCCCGGAGTACGACGCTTTCCATAGCGTAAGTCTCGATGGTCATGTCAGCGATGGCGCCCATGATCTCCTGCTGGTCTTGGATCGCTTGCATGTATTTCTGAGTGGCTGCGCCGGCTGCGAACAATCCCAGTTTTTTTGCTTGGCTGACAAGTTTACGTTCTTCAGGAAGCGGACCATCGAGTTCATCTCCGGAAGATGGCCCAGACAAAACTTCGTCCATTAATTTTTTGATAGCAGGCATTAGAGCTAATTGTCCGCTCATCGCGCGTTTCAGCAGAAAGCCTGTGATGATGAGCCGGTTGATTTCATTCGTGCCTTCGAAGATGCGATTGATGCGGGCATCGCGATATGTGCGCTCCGCAGGGTACTCTTCGACAAAACCGTAACCTGCGTAGATCTGCACCATTTCATCCGCGACGTAATCAATCATCTCCGAGCCCCAGACTTTGATGATGGAGCACTCGACGGCGTATTCTTCGATGGCTTTGCGGGTTTCTTTCGCAGCGTCGGGACTCGACTTGTCCACTTCGTTTAGCGCCACGTCCATCATGCCGACGGTGCGATAGACGAGCGACTCGCCAGTGAAAATACCGACCGCCATGTTGGCAATTTTCTCGCGGACCAATCCGAAATCAGCAATGACTTTATTGAAAGCCTTGCGCTGCTTGGCATAGGCAATCGAGTTCTCCAAGGCGACTCGCGCTCCGCCCACGCACATCGCGCCCAGCTTGAAGCGTCCAATGTTTAAAATATTGAACGCAATAATATGACCTTTGCCGATTTCTCCGAGCAGGTTCTCGACCGGAACTTTGCAGTCGTTCAGAATCACCGGGCACGTGGACGACCCGCGAATGCCCATTTTGTGTTCTTCGGCGCCGATGGAAATTCCAGGGAAACTCTTCTCGACGAGGAATGCTGAAAACTTTTCTCCGTCAATTTTGGCGAAAACCGTGAACAAATCGGCAAAACCGGCATTGGTAATCCACATCTTTTCGCCGTTCAGGATGTAATGCTTGCCATCCGGCGACAGCATTGCCTTGGTGCGGCAGTTCATGGCATCAGAACCAGATGAAGCTTCGGACAACGCGTAGGCGCCGACAATTTCTCCGGCGGCGAGGCGCGGCAGATATTTGTTCTTCTGATCTTCGGTGCCAAAATAAACGATGGGTAGCGTACCAATTCCGGTGTGCCCTCCCCATGTGGTCGCAAATCCGGCGTACTTGGCGATGTGGTCGGCGATAACGGCCGCAGTGACCTTATCCATTTCGAGGCCACCGTAAGCTTCGGGAACTTCGACTCCGCTTAACCCCAGTTCGCCCGCTTTTCTGAGCAGATCGCGGGTGACAGAGAAGTCTTTATGCTCAATCTTCTCGACATTGGGCAAAATCTCATTTACAGCAAACTCTTCGGCCGTCTGCCCGATCAGTTGGTGTTGCTCGGTAAAGTCTTCCGGCGTGAACACTTCTTCAAAACGACGATCGTCGAGCAAAAAACTTCCACCAGAAATCTTGGTCGTAGGAATTGCAGTCGTGGCCATTCCAACCCTTTCCAAATAGTGAGGGTGTAGTAGGTTACAAACAAATTATTTCACTTTTCAGGATTTTTGCTAGTGACGTTAGTGAACTGCGCGGAAAGTCTCGAAGCCCTCGAGACTTATGAGATATTTTCGAATATTCCGGCTGCCCCCATGCCGCCACCCACGCACATGGTCACCATGCCGTAACGCGCGTTCCGTCGCTTCAGTTCTCGAATGATCGTCGCGGTCAACTTAGCCCCTGTGCATCCCAGCGGGTGCCCCAGCGCAATCGCGCCCCCATTTGGGTTCACGCGCTGTGTGTCCAGTCCCGCTTCTTTGATTACCGCCAGCGATTGCGCCGCGAAAGCTTCGTTTAATTCGATGACGTCAATGTCGGACAACTTCAATCCCGCGAGCTTCAACGCTTTCGGAATTGCATAGACCGGTCCCAATCCCATTTCTTCAGGCTTGTAGCCTGCGGTTGCGAATGCAACATAACGGGCCAGTGGTTTGATGCCTAACGCCTTCGCTCGCTCCGCAGACATAACAACCGCTGCCGCGGCTCCATCGGACATCTGTGATGAATTGCCTGCCGTTACAGTTCCTTTCACATGAAATGCTGGTTTTAATGCCAGCAACGCTTCGAGCGATGTGTCAGCTCGCGGACCTTCATCTATTTTGAAAACAATTTCCTGACGCTTGGGCTTTGATCCATTCGGAGTTGTGAAACTTACGGGAACGGGCACGATCTCGTCATCGAATTTCCCCGCGGCGATGGCGGCTAATGCCTTCTGGTGGCTGCGATATGAGAATTCGTCGGCTGCTTCACGGGTAATGCCAAAGCGCTGGCCCACACGTTCCGCGGTCAATCCCATCGTCAAATACGCATCGGGATAATGGTCCACGAGCCAGGGATTGGGTGAAATTTTATTTCCACCCATCGGGATCATGGTCATGGATTCCGTTCCGCCAGCGACAATCACGTCCGCGCTGCCGCTGCCGATTCTTTCAGCGGCTTGTGCAATTGCCTGCAAGCCGGAAGCGCAGAAGCGGTTGATGGTCAGCGCCGCCGTTTCCACCGGCAATCCCGCGCGCAGCGATGCTATGCGCGCGACATTCATGCCCTGTTCGGCCTCGGGCATGGCGCAACCGAGAATGACGTCTTCAATTTCCTTGGTGTCAACTTGCGGCACGCGCTCCAGCGCACCCTTAATTGCGACCGCCGCTAACTCGTCGGGACGGGTGGCTCGCAGCGTTCCTTTGTACGCGCGTCCTACAGGCGTACGAACCGAAGAAACGAGTACGACTTCACGCATAGAAAAACTCCTTCAAAAATGGCCAAGTGTCAGATCGTGACTTTCGCTTCCAGCACATCCCATTTCTCAATTACTGGGGGTTTCGCTAACAACTCTCCGGCTTTAGCCATCAATGCCGCGGCGACTCGTCCGTTTAAATGCGCGTCGCGTCCCGACTCCTGCGCGAACGTGTCAAAAATTCCGAAGGTCGAAGTCCCCAAGCGAATGCCGTACCACTGCGCCGTCTCCGGTTCATCCATCACCAGAGGCAGTGCACTGCGAAGAAATTTTTCCAGTTCGGCTTCTTTCCCTGGCTTTGCTTCCAACCGAACCAAAAGAGCAACTTTTGCTTTCGCCACGTTGTGTCCCTCCAAAAAATAAACTCTTCAGTTTAGATGTTATGAATCCCGGTAAGTTTCGCTCACTTAATTCCTTAGAGTTTTCCCAGTCTTCAGGGTGTACTGAATCCGCTCCTGTGTCTTTTTCTCGCCGCACAGTGATTTGAACCCTTCCCGCTCCAGATCAAGCACATATTGCTCACTGATCGGTGTTCCCGGCGTGATATTTCCGCCGCACAGGACTTCTGCAATTTTTGTTGCCAGCTTCACTTCATACTCGGTAATGTAGTCGCCTTGACGCATGATGTGGATGCCCAACTTCAACGCCGCCAACATACTCTCTCCGGGTGCAGGGATGTCAGTCCGTATGACCGGGGGCTCGTAGCCTGCTTTAACCAACTCAAGCGCGCGCATTTTCGCATCGGTGAGCACGCGGTCACGATTCATGGTGATATTGTCGGATCCAGTGAGAAATCCCAGTCCACGAGCTTCATGCGCCGAAGTCGCTACCTTGCCAGTGGCAATGGTTTCGAATGCCCTTTTCATCGCTTCCATCAACTCGACCGATTCGCCGCGTCCACCCGGACGGATCGTGGCAGCGTTGTCCACTGCCCGGAGCAGCATCTCTTTACATCCGCCCCCGCCGGGCAGCAACCCAACACCGACTTCGACCAATCCCGTATAGAGTTCGGCATGTGGCTGTCGCGCCGCCGCGTGCAGCGAAATTTCCGTACCGCCGCCTAAACACAATCCGAAAGCCGAGACGACCACCGGCTTCGGCGAAAACTTGATCGCCTGCGTCATCCCCTGGAACTGGCGGATGACCAAATCCACTTCGTCCCATTCGTCTTCTTGCACCGACATGAGCAAAAGCATGAGATTGGCGCCGACGGAAAAATTGGTCGCGTCGTTGGTCATGACGAATGCGTCGAAGTTATCTCCCGGGCCGCCCGGTTTTAGTGTCTGCGTGATCAGGCCGATGATGTCCGCCCCCAGCGAGTTCATCTTGCTATGGAACTCGATACAGCCAATGCCGTCTCCCAAATCGACAAGCGACGCCCCCGAATTCTTCTTTACCACCCCATTCGACTTCTTTGCGACGGCAACCGACCACACGCCAACCGGGACTTCTACGGGCTTGTAGCCTGACATCACCAGATCGAAATAGGCGCGGCCCGATGCCGCTTTCGGCGCGTCTTCATACCAACTTTTCTTGCCGCTAGCCAGCAACTTCTTCGCATTCTCTGCGATGGGCTTATTTTCTGAAGTCATGCGGGCAACCGTCCCTTCCACGCCGACGGCATCCCACAATTCAAATGGCCCCAACTCCCAGTTGAAGCCCATCTTCATGGCGCGATCAATCTCGACAATAGAATTGGAAATCTCAGGGACACGATTCGCACAGTACGTCCACAAATCCGACAGCGCGTTCCACAAGAACGCTCCCGCTTTATCGCCTTTCGCCCCGCTGCCATCCATACCGACCAACATCCGAACGCGAGCGCTTGTCTCGTCGATGTTTTTCGCCATGTCGAGCGCGGCAAACTTCGGTTTCTGGCGAGGACGATACTCGATCGTCTTCCAATCTATCGCCATGCGCTCGTCCTCTTTTCCCTCGTCGGCTTTAACCTTCTTATAGAATCCGCCCTTGGTTTTATCGCCCAGCCATTTGCGCTCGAGCATCTTCTGATAGAAATCCGGCAGTTTCAGTTCGCTACGCTCATCGTGAACGTTCTGCGTCATGTTGCTGACGACGTGACCAAGAATATCGAGGCCGACTAAATCGATGGTCCGGAAGGTCGCCGATTTCGGCCATCCCACAGCTTGACCGGTCAACGCGTCCACGTCTTCGATCGAGAAGTCCATTTCCTGCATCAATCGCATAACATTCAATACAGAAAACGTTCCAATGCGATTTCCGATGAAGTTCGGCGTATCTTTTGCCCACACCACGCCTTTGCCAAGTTGCACGTCGCAGAAATACGCAATCGCATCCATCGCGGTGCGGTCAGCCTCGGGAGTGGGAATCAGTTCCAAGAGGCGCATATAGCGCGGAGGATTGAAGAAGTGGGTCCCAAACCAGTTTTTACGGAATTCCTCAGAAAATCCTTCTGATATTTTGCCGACGGGTAAGCCACTGGTATTCGTCGTGATAATCGTTCCGGGCTTGCGAATGGCTTCCACTTTTTTCAGCAGAGCGCGTTTGAGTTCCAGATTTTCAACCACGGCTTCGATGATCCAATCCACCTCAGCCAGCTTCTTTAAATCGTCCTCGAAATTGCCGACGCTTACGAGTCGCGCGAACGACGCATCCATGAATGCCGCTGGTTTCGACTTCTTTGCCGCGTCTAGTCCGGCCGCCGCGATCTTGTTGCGCGAAGCCGCGGCCGCATCTGCGGGAACGATGTCCAGCAGATAACTCGGCACGCCAGCATTAGCGAAGTGTGCCGCAATGCGCGCTCCCATCGTTCCCGCACCTAAGACTGCGACTTTATGGATGCGTTTCATTCATACCCTCTTTCGATCCCGTGCCAATTACATTTTGAAGAACTTCGAAAAACTTCTCTGCGTGAATGTAGGCATTGTCCTGCGCCGCCCAGGGTACCCACACGTCCGGCATGACCCCGCGATTTTCGTTTGAGCCATCTTTGCGCAAGCGCACGCAATCAGGCATTTTCACATCGGCGTGAGAATTTTTCAGCGTCGTGGGAATGCCATCATTCGTGTAACCGCAACCGGCGCCGCCCGTGACTTCGCCCAAGATCACCGCTCCGCCATTGTCTTGCAGTACCGCGGAAAAAAGCTCGGCCGCAGACCACGTATGCGCATTTTGCACGACATAAAGCGGCAGGCGATCCGATGATTCAGTATAGACATACTGCAAGGGGTGGAAGAGATCGCTCCGCGACTCCAACGACGCAAAGGATCCCGCCTCCGCGTAAGGCAGGAGGCCGCTGGCGAACAGTAAATCAGGAACTAGCAGTGAGCAAGAAATCCGCCCATCGATCCAGATATTGTTGCGGTCACAGGGCTCTTTGCTACGAGCAATACCGAGCTGCAAGCGTGCTGCCGCCTCCTGCAAGATATCTTTTGAACCGGCACCCTGTTTCTCATCCGCTTTAACTTGCTCCAGCTCGTCTTGCAGTTCTTTGGTCCAATGCTCATGTTTGATGAACGCGAGTCGCGACTCATGAAGCGGCACTCGGCTCAAGGAGCGCATCACGCTCTCTACCCAGTCCGATCCGCCTCCATTGTTGGTGATGTCAACGAGTATGGCCGCTGCTCCGGCGGCTTGCAGCTGCTCGGAGCGACGAACGAGCGCGGCCGTGAGACGGTTGCCGGTCTCTACGGCAATCCCATCATCACATTTGTCGTCGCATTTGTCGCTCGCCGCAAGATGCTTTTCCGCCACCACACGCTCGCAAACTTCCGGAAACGAGTGTTCGCTGAAAATCGCCATGCGAATGACGCCGACCCTCGTGTTTCCGAGGCGAAGTATTCCGCCCGGAAACCATTCATCCTCATCTCCTCCTAAACTGGCGAATTGCGGCAACTGCGAAAATTCAATCCCGGGTTTGAACTGCTGCTTCTTGTATCCGAGTCGCGAACACAAATCTGTACTTTCGGTTCCCGTTGTGGCCGCCGGGGAAGACGAGGCCTTGGGCCAATCGACTACCAGATGCCCATCGCCAAATGCTTTGAGAAACGATTCAATCGCACTGCGCGCGTCATGCTCGTCGCAACTTGCCTGCAATTTTCCCTCGGTGTCCTTCCGAAGCTGTGGAAGATCCATGTGACGGTCGTGGATCGCAAACTCCAAATTGGCGTAATGGGAAGACATCCCTGCCGTCAACTGGCTGAAGTCTTCCATCCATGATTGTCGATTAAATTCCGCGTTCGGACACACATGCGCATCCGTGGATTGAGCGCGAGCGAAGACGCTAAAAAAGAACAAGATGTAGAAAATCATGCCGTGGCACACAGCAACGAATCGGCCTTGTGCTTGTTTCATGGCATTTCCCCGATGATTATGAAATTGCCTTTGCCAGCAAGAATGCCGCCGCTGCGGCCAAGCCGCCGATGACCATCGTCTGACTTGCACTCTTCCACGGGCGTGTTCCGGTGTAGCGGCCTTTGAGGAAACCAAAAACTCCAAGAGCTGCCAGCGTAACTCCCGCGGAAACCGCGAGCGCGTGGGCGGCGCTCGACATTGCAATATAAGGCGACAATGGAACAAACCCTCCCAAGACGTAAGCCCCCGCAATCGTCGCCGCGCTGTTGCGCGCACGTTCTGGTTCGGGCTGCTCCAGCCCAAGTTCGTAGCGCATCATGAAATCCACCCATGCGTCAGGATTGCGACTCAGCGCTTCCACCACGGGCACGCTTTGTTGCGCCGTCATGCCGTAGGTTTCGAGGACGCGGCTGCACTCGGCTTTTTCTTCTTCAGGAATTTCTTTGATCTCGCGATACTCGCGCTCGCGCTCCTGTTCATAGTGTTCGGCATCGCCGCGGGCCGCGAGATACCCGCCCAGGCCCATGGCAATCGAACCTGCGGCGATTTCGGCGAGTCCACCCACTACAATCAGACGCGTGTTTTGCACCGCGCCGGAGAGTCCCGCCGCCAGTGCGAAGGGGACCGTCAGCCCATCCGCCATGCCAATCACGACATCGCGGACAAAATTTCCTGAAGTAAAATGCTGCTCCTGATGAGGAATACGCGACATTAGGTTCCGCCCTCCGCGAAATTCGTGCCACCGGTTTCCAAGTCGTGGCTCTTTAAATACTCTAACGCCTTGCTCACCATTTGCTTCTCGCCCTTGTAAGCGAGACGCTTTGCAGCTTCCTCCAGAGGAATCCACACAGCGCGTTTGACCTCGATCCGCATTTTCTCGTCAATGTCGTCAATTTCTCCAGACATATAATGCAGCAGGTAAAAGCTCACAATCTTGAACACCTGTTCCCGGTCGCCCCAGGTGCGAACGTAGGTATATTTTGTGTCCCCCAGCTTTGTGACCAACTGCACGTGCAGGCCGGTTTCTTCAAATACTTCGCGGACTGCCGTCTGCTGTGGCTTTTCTCCGGCATCAATCAGACCTTTGGGTAACGCGAGTAACACTTTTTGCGACTTTTTGCCTACTTTGCGGCTGCCGGCCTCGGACGGCGCTTCCCGTTGCGGCTCAATAGCGGCCATTTCCCACCCGTTCGCCGTCTGCCGGACTACCACTCCGCCGGCTGAGATTTCCCGCACCATCCGCCCAAGTTATCAGGAACAGGGGAGTTAGTCACTTCGGGCAGTTTCGGGGTAATGGGTCATGGGTAATCTGGCACAGCCTTTTTAAGCATGGAAGAATCTAAATGGAGGACTGGCATTTTACTTGCGGCCTAAAGCTCAGCCAGTTTGTGAAGTAACTGGTGGCACATAGGGGCCGCGAGCAGTTATGAAGCATCTGGGCAAAATTATCCGCTCTGTGCAAGCGTTCGGCCGGGAGCTTTCTCGCTATGCTCCGCCCCAGACCATGCAGGCTCCAGGAATTGGCTTGGCGCTTGGCGGAGGATTCGCCCGTGGCATCGCTCATGTTGGCGTCCTCAAAGTCCTCGAAGAAGAAAATATTCCAATTCAGGCCATTGCTGGCACCAGCGTCGGGGCACTCATCGGAGCTGCTTATTGCAGCGGCGTTACCATTCCTGAACTGGAGGAAGTTGCCGCGCAGGTTCGCTTCAAACATTTTGCGAAATGGACGGTCTCGCGCCTTGGCTTTGCTACGAACTCGCGCATGATCGGGTTCTTAAACCGCGTGCTCAAAGTGAAGACATTCGAAGAGTTGCACATTCCGCTGGCCGTGACCGCCACCGATTTTTCGACCGGGGAAGGCGTAGTGTTTCAATCTGGCCCGCTGGTGGATCCAGTACGTGCTAGCTGCGCCTATCCCGGCATGTTTCTGCCCGTGATCATCGAAGGGCGTCTGCTCATTGATGGTATGTTGGCATACGCCGTACCCACACGCCCCTTGCGTCAAATGGGTGCCCAACGAGTGCTCGCCGTCCAACTCAAGAGCACATGGACTCAATCCGAGACTGGCCCGCGCCATCTTTTCGAGGTTATCGGACAGTGTTTTTCAATCGCGCAGGAAATGAATAGCGGCATCTGGAAGCAAGCCGCTGATCTCGTGGTGGAACCTGACGTCACCGGGTACAAATACGACGATTTCGAGAGATCGTCCGAGTTGATTCGCGCCGGCGAACTGGCAACCCGCGCTGCGCTGCCCGAAATTCGCAAGTGGTTGCAGATCGAGACCGAGCGTGTCAATCTCCCGTTGCCCCGCCGCGCTACACTTCCGGTCGAATAGCCGCCGAGTAGCCACATAATTTTCGTCCTAAAGTGGCTCTTTCTTCTGCGGCCTTCCATCGCGTAACCTCATCTGATGAGCCGGAACGATCGAACTGGAGAAAATTATGCTTGAAGGAACGCAAGACCCTCGCTATCCCATTGGCAAATTTGTATACGACGGCCCTCCCACGGAGCAGCAACGAAGCGAATTCATCGCCAACATCGAGCAGACGCCAGCCGCACTGCGCGCAGCGGTGAAAGGTTTGACGCCGCAGCAACTCGACACGCCTTACCGCGATGGTGGATGGACGGTCCGGCAGGTCGTTCACCACGTGCCCGAGAGCCACATGAATGCCTACATCCGCTTCAAACTGGCGCTTACGGAAGATGAGCCAACGATTAAGCCCTATGAGGAAGATCGCTGGGCGAAGCTGCCGGATGTGCAGGCGGTCCCGATCGAAGTTTCGCTCGCGCTGCTCGATTCGCTGCACACGCGCTTCGTTCAAGTCTTACGAGGTATGAAGAATGACGAATGGAAACGGACATTTCGCCATCCGGAACAAGGGATTGTTCCACTCGAACGAAATCTCGCGCTGTATTCGTGGCATGGACGGCATCATGTGGCGCATGTGACGGAGTTGAGGAAGAAGATGGGCTGGTAGGCAAATTACGTCGCTAAGACTTCAGCGACAAAACCTAGCCTCAAATATACTTACCAACACGACGGGCCATACAACAATTTAATCAACTCCTCCTTTGTTTCCCAGATCTCGCGTCCCATGTTGCAAAAGGGTGGACCTGTTACGCAACGATGGCAACACAATTCGTGGAGGCTAAATTGGGTCATGAGTTTGCTTACGCACAGCCCAATCGCTCGGTGGCCTTCGATACAGTATCGGTTGATATTGCACCCTTGGATACACGATGCTCTGTGCTCAAGGTATGGAGATGCCCACAGCTGTAACGTGTTTGGTATCGGCATACTTTATAGAACCCTAGAAATCCGCGGTGTGTCATTTCTTGCCGAAAGTTATTCGCTTCGAAAGGTCGGTTTATCGGGAGCTCCACCGAGAGGAAGGGCAATTGAGTTGCGATAGATTGGTACGCAGGCGCTCACTCCCCAATTACACCGGCATGCCCAGCGTCCACAATAGATAACTGACCGCTTCCCGCAGAACCGCCTGCGTGCGCGCGGGCCACGAATGTGGAATGGAATCCGGACGCGGCGAGACATAGACCCTCAGGCCTTCGTGCTCCAACATTTTGCGAATGCGAAACACGTGATAGGCGTCGCTGACCGCTATACACGTGTGCATGTTGTTGGTGCGCATGATTACGCCAATTCTTTTCGCAGATTGCGCTGTGTCTGAGCCTTGTGTCTCTTCAATCAAGCTGGCATCCGGAATGCCGCGATGCATCAGATAATCGTGGCCCACGCCGCCTTCGTTGTAGCGCGGATCGAGCGCTGCGCCGCCCGTGGTTATGAGCATGGGCGCAAGTCCTTGCTGGAACAGATCGAAGGCGTGATCGAGCCGCGCGCGATAAACGGGAGAGGGGCGCCCGGAATATTCAGCCGCGCCGAAGACGACGATGGCATCTGCGGGACGGAGTTCCTGGAGATGCGACGCGCCTACAATTCCTGCGGCGGCGAACGCGAGAAAAATAACCACGGCGAGTTCGGGCAGAAACGCCAGCCAGATGATAGTGCGGCGTGACCGTCCGATGTCGGGATGCAGTGTCATCCAGACAATCAGCCCTCAGCAAAGAATTCTGAGATTTCCCGCGCCGGGATCGCACCCTCGCGCATGACCTGCCACCGGGCTTCTTCATCGGTGAGATCAATGATGGTGGACGCAACTTCCCGTGGAGATGTTCCGCCATCCACGATAATCGAGATCCGGTCACCTAGTTGATCATGGACGGCCAAGGCCGTCGTGCACTCCGATGCGCCACTCAAGTTTGCCGAAGTGGCCGTAATCGGAATGGTCGCAGCCCTCACCACGGCCAGCGCAATACTGGAGTTGGGCACGCGCAGAGCAACGTTGCCCGTATTCGCCGTAACTTTAAGCGGCAGACGCGAGCCCGCCTTTACGATCATCGTTAGGGGTCCCGGCCAATATTTCTCTGCCAGACGATAGAACTCGTCTGTCAACGACTTCGACAGCTCTTCCGCCTGGTCAATACTATCAATGAGTAGTGAAAGCGGTTTATGGCGGTTGCGGGTTTTGATGTCATAAACGCGGTCCACGGCCCGTAGGTTAAATGGGTCCGCCGCGAGCCCATAGAAAGTGTCCGTGGGCATGCCCAGTACCTCTCCGGCTCGAATTTGATCGGCCGCATACCGGATGAGCGAAGGTTCCGGCGTCTCAGGATTGATTTTGACTATTTCCGCGCGCAAAGCCACACCTTTCTTCTGATACGAACTCGCTTAACCGGCGGAATTTAACATACCACACCTAGCACCGCAAACCGAACAAAACGCGTATGATGCGGCCAGTGGCTAGGCCACAGGCATGAAGAAACCGATCATCAACTCGCCCGACATTCGGCCACTCGAAGGGAAGCACAATCCACTGTTGAAAGAGCTGCGCCGGGCTTTCGCCGCCGGCGACCTCACGCTGGATGGCGATTGCGCCATTGAAGGCACGCGAATCATTGAAGAAGCGATCCGCAGCGGGCTGAAATTCCGAGCCATTTTCTTTCGTGAATCGGCGAAGAACAGGGCGGATCGCCTGTTGCCGCAATTGGCGGCGCATGTCGAGAAATTGGTGATGCCCGATAAGCTTTTTGCCAGCGCTGTACCGAGTGAGACCCCGCAAGGCGTAGCCGCGTTGGTGAAATGCAAGATTTTTTCCGTAGATGACGTCATCGCAAAATCAAGAACTGGACCGCTAGTTGCCATTGCGGGTGTGCAGGATCCCGGCAATCTGGGAACGATCCTCCGTTCGGCTGAAGCCTTTGACGCCGGCGGTGTCTTGCTCGGCGAAGGCACGGCGAGCGTATTCAATTCCAAAGTGATTCGGGCTTCAGCGGGATCCGTATTCCGACTTCCGCTGGCGAAAGCGAAGCTCGCGGAGACTCTTTCAATTATGAAATCGCAAAAGCTGCGTCTGGTCGCCACGTCGTCGCACAAAAGCAAATCGCTTGCTGAAGCGAATCTCTCGGCGCCGTTGGCAATTTTTATTGGCAGCGAAGGCGCCGGCGTCCCGCGCGATCTACTCGCGAAAATGGATGAAGTCGTCGCCATCCCGCATTCTCCAATGGTCGAGTCACTGAACGCCGGAGTTGCGGCGAGCATCGTATTGTATGAAGTAGCGAGGCGGAAGAACAATTCACCACAAAGACACGGAGACACGGAGTAAAGCCGATACTTTATGTTGCTTGAGGAGTCCGTTACGGAAGCGATTATCGGCGCTGCGATCGAGGTCCACCGCGAACTTGGCCCCGGCCTGCTTGAATCAGCCTATGAGGAATGTTTGTGCCATGAATTGCAGCTACGCAATGTGAGCATCCGGCGGCAAGTTGAATTACCGCTGACCTATAGGGGTCTTAAGCTTGATTGTGGTTATCGGCTTGACGTTGCCGTCAAAGACGCCGTCATAGTTGAACTGAAGGTAGTTGAACAGGTCTTGCCAATTCACCAAGCGCAGCTGGTGACATATTTGCGTTTGTCCGGGATGAAGGTCGGCCTAATCATCAATTTCAATGTTGCCATCCTCAAGAACGGGATTGTGCGCAGAGTTCTTTGATTATTGATTTTTCCGTGCCTCCGTGTCTCCGTGGTGAAATGACTTATGAGTCTGTTTCAAACCACTCCGAACCGCGATGATGCCAGCGATCGCACTCGCCCCCTGGCCGATCGCATGCGTCCGCGGACGCTCGATGAATACGTTGGTCAGGAGCATCTCGTCGGGCCCGGCAAGCCCCTGCGCACCCAGATCGAACATGACGACATCGGGTCACTCATTTTCTGGGGACCTCCCGGCACCGGCAAAACCACATTGGCGCAGATCATCGCGCGCCTGACCAAAGCTGAGTTCGTTGAATTCTCCGCCGTCCTCGTGGGCATAAAAGAAATCAAGCAGGTCATGGCCGATGCCGAACGCGCGAAGCAATATGGCACACGGACCATTGTTTTTATCGACGAAATTCATCGCTTTAATAAAGCGCAGCAGGACGCCTTTTTGCCGCACGTGGAAAAAGGCAATATCCGCCTAATCGGCGCCACCACGGAGAATCCATCTTTCGAAATTATTGGCGCGTTGCTCTCGCGAAGTCGTGTTTACATTCTGAAGCCGCTGACCGAAGAGCAAATCGTGCTTTTGCTGAAACGAGCGTTGACCGACAGAGAACGAGGCTTGGGCGATCTGGGATTGCAGGCATCCGGTGAGGTTTTGCAAATGATTGCCGCCTACTCCAGCGGCGATGCTCGCAGCGCCTACAACGCACTCGAAGTCGCGGCGAGCTTGGCAAAAGCGGATGACAAAGCTGGAATCATCACCGACGAAATCGTACGCGATGCCTTGCAGAAGCGCGTTCTGCTTTATGACAAAGCCGGTGAAGAACATTACAACTTGATTTCCGCGTTGCATAAGTCCGTTCGCAACAGCGACCCTGACGCTGCGCTTTATTGGCTGGGCCGCATGATTGAGTCCGGCGAAGACGCACTATACATTGCTCGCCGTTTAGTGCGCATGGCCGTGGAAGATATTGGCTTGGCCGATCCGAATGCCTTGTCGTTGTGCATGGCTGCACGCGACGCGGTGGATTTCATCGGCATGCCCGAAGGCAATCTCGCTCTGGCGCAAGCTGCCGTGTACTTGTCCGTCGCGCCCAAATCAAACGCCCTCTACACAGCCTATGGCGAAGTACAACAAGACGTGGAGCAAACTGCCGCGCAACCAGTGCCTTTGCACTTGCGCAACGCGGTTACCGGACTAATGAAAAATGTTGGCTATGGCAAGGGCTATCAATACGCGCATGATGTTGAAGAAAAAACGACTAACATGCAGTGCCTGCCCGACAATCTGAAGGACCGTGTTTATTACCAGCCGACGAATGAAGGCATAGAAAAGCGCATTCGCGAGCGGATGGAAGAGATCAAACGCAAGCGCACAGCAGGGTCAGACCGTAAATCGACCTCGACAAAAAAAGAGTCTTGAACGCAGGTTTGACTATCTAAAAGCTCGAGTTGTAATCGCTCGTCGGATTAAAAGTGATGGAGCAAAGCGATGCCTGCGACGACTGTAATTTCCATTCCCGACCCTGCTGCTGCTTATCCCTTGCGTGTGGAGCAGGTGGACGGTCTGCTCAAGCTCCACCGGGCAGCTCAGAAGATCAGTTCCATCCTCGATCTTGAAGAACTCATCGACAAGATCGTCAATGACGTCGCCACTTCATTCGGTTATCTCGAAGCCAGCATTTATCTTCATGACGAAGAGCGGGGCACGATGGTTCTGGCGGGCGTCCACGGCTGCACGATGGACTGCTCCGGGCATTGCCTGAGAGTTGGTTCGGAAGGCATGGTTGGCTATGTGGCCGCAACCGGTGAAGCACGGTACGCTCCCGATGTTCGGCTTGATCCCTATTACATTTCCTGTGACGACTCGACTCGTTC
The DNA here is from genome assembly GCA_049515835.1 of Terriglobales bacterium. GTDB lineage: Bacteria > Acidobacteriota > Terriglobia > Terriglobales > Acidobacteriaceae > JAJPHW01. Next base: position 11,640 of record JBEKTR010000003.1, on the reverse strand, counting down.
GGAGCTCGCCATTCCTCTGCACGCCGATGGAAAGCTAGTTGGCGTGTTCATGGCTTCGCACCGCGACCTCGATGCCTTTTCCTCTGAGCAACGCCGGTTGTTGCAGGCGCTCTGCGCGCATATCGGGGGCGCGTTGCACAACGCGCGCCGTTTTCAAATGGAACGCACTGAAAAAGAAAAGATGAGCCGCGATGCGCACGAGGCTGCGGTCATGCAACGTGCGTTGTTCCCTCGGACTTCGCCTCTTGTTCCGGGATTTGCCATTAGCGGCCACAGCATTCCTGCCGGATCTGTGGGCGGTGATTGGTATGACTTTGTTCCTTTGAGTGACGGCCGCTGGGGACTGGTTTTGGCGGACGTGGCGGGCAAGGGCACGGCTGCTGCCCTGCTAATGGCCGCAACCCGCGGGATTTTGCGTTCTTTGGCGGAAGCAGAGTGCAGTCCGGGAGAAGTCTTGACCAAGCTAAACGGCGTGCTGATTGAAGATCTTCCACCGGCTCGGTTCGTTACCATGATTTACGGTGTGCTCGATCCAGCGAACCGTACGTTTGCTTTTGCCAACGCCGGTCACTTGCCTCCCGTATTAGTAAATCAAGAAGGATCCCGCCTGATTTCTACTGAAAAAGGCATGCCGCTTGGCCTGACGCTGGCAGGCTTTTCCGAGTGTACGGTTCCCCTGATGAAAGGCTCGCGTCTGCTGCTTTACAGCGATGGGATTACCGAAGCAACGAATGCCAGTGACGAAGAGTATGGCGCTTTCCGGCTGATGAGCCACTTGGCGAACCCAGAGGCATCGTTGGAAAGTATTTTTGCGGATGTGCATGCCTTTACGAACGGAACCGGCTTCTGTGACGATGCCACGGCCATCAGCATCTTTGCGCAGGCATGATCTTGATCTAGGCGAATCTCGCCCGGTGGTCCTGGAGAATGCATCGGTCCATGACCACGAAAATTCCAGCCTTACGCGCTTTCTCTGCGGCTTTCTCGTGAATGACTTCTTCCTGCATCCAGATCGCCGGAATTTCGAGGGCGATTGCCTCGTCAACAATGTCTTCGACGAATTCCCGACGGCGAAAGATATTTACAATATCGATCTTTTCCGGGACATCCAGCAGCGAAGCGTAGGATTTTTCGCCTAGCGCTTCCTGGATCCTGGGATTCACGGGAATAATCCGGTAGCCATGACTCTGCATGTAAGCGGAGACGCCATGGCTCGGCCGCAAGGGGCTAGCTGAGAGGCCCACAACTGCAATGGTCTTCGCCCGCTTCAATAGGTCGGTGATGGGATCGGACCCTTGCATTCTTAACGGCTCACTTCTTGTTGGCATCTTCGGATTTTTGCTTGAATTGCCGCAACGCCAGCTTTCGAATCGTCTCTGAGACTTCCTTGTTTCCCGAAATTGCTTTTAAATCGTTAACCATCAAGTTCTTCATCAGGCCCAGGGCCACGTCCAGCGGTGTACGCGGATTCGAGACGAGATTGCGTATGACCACATAGTTCTTGGCGTAACGCCGCTTCATGGGAATTTGCCGCAGCACAGCTTCCAGCACATTTTTCTGGCTGGCAATTTTCTCCACTTCGCCGTCGCTGATTTTAGGCGACTCCAGCACGGCCAAGGCTACGATTTTTGTGCCGTCGCGGATTAATAACGAGCGTTCCTCTTTTGTCCCTTTCATTGCGAGTTGAATGCGCCCGTGAATACCCAACGCGGCAATTTTTTGTAGCGTGCTTCCCCGCTCGGCTGGCGGAGTGGCGGCTTTCTTCGGCGCTGCAACTGAACTTTCCGCGACGGGGGCCACTACATTGTCGGCTGCAGGTACCGGCGCCTCGGTAGCGAATTCGTCATGAATTCCGCCGATCGGCTGAAAAGGCTTATCGCCCTCTTGCGCGACTTCCGCCGCATGTTCCGTCAGGAATTTCGCCACTTCTGCATCTTCTTCCGGCGGCGGTGCTCCGGGCAATGGAGCTCCCTCTCCGACGACCGGCGTGGCCGAAGACGGGAGAGCTTGTGCTTGAGTGGGTGATGCCGCGGCTGGGACCGTTTCGCCCATCAACTCTCGTAACTTCAAATTCTGCGGTTGGTTCAAATTCAAATTTGCCCGGATGGCCGCGAGAATCGTGGGTGATGACGCTACGCGCGTACTGTTTAGCAGCATATCGAGCGATGCGCCCGTAACCGCACGCGCCACCTTTTCGAGCGCTTGCTCAGAAACGGAAGGATTCTCGATGAGCATGGGCAGCAAGGCCGGTCGCAGATTTTGTGGATGGATAAAATAATCCAGCACTTCCTTTGGCGTCGCAGGATCGGCCATAACTTTGGTCGAGGCCGCCTCGTCCCAGCCCGCGAGAGTCATGGCAGCCTGCTCGCGGAATTGCTTGTTATGCTGCGCAAGATAGACCAAAATCTCGATGGTTTCGACAGGCGGCACCGCTAGCGCACCCCGCGCTGCCATACGGAATACCGTCGCCGGAGCAGCGGATGCACGAATTAAATCGATCGTTCGTTGGGCCATGATCTATTTTTGCTTCGTCCTGCGAGATGCGGTTTTGCGTTTGGCCGGCGCTCTTCGACGAGGTTTGCGCTTTCGTCCCGCCAATGCTCCCAATTCGTGCACTGCCCGCGTTAGTTCAGCAATAACGCGATTGGATTTCCGGCGGCGAAATTCGCGCGCCAAGGCACGATAGTACCAAAGCGTGCCTTCGCGTTGGCCGGCAAACCGTTCCCAAACAGATTCCCCAATCGCGCGGTAGTCGGTTAGGACCGAACGCGCATTATGCAATTTATCGGCCGCAGAAACCAGCCGCGTATCGGCATCCGCGTTACGCAAGTGCTTAAGGTAATCTTCTTTGCGTTTGCGCCAGGGCGGCTTGGGAGTTTCGTCCGAATCGGTGCACCCATCTACGACATGTGCCACACGCTTGCCGAATCTGCGCCGGATTTCTTTCAACACCGGCGCGCCGCCGCAATCTTCCACCGTGTCATGCAGAAGTGCTGCAATGGCAAGATCTTCATCGCCCCCCGCCTCGAGCACCAATCCGGCCACAATGAGTAGATGGGAAATGTACGGGGCCTGCGTCTTCTTGCGGGTTTGACCGGCGTGTTTCTGAGACGCAAAAACCAATGCCCGTTCAAAGCGTTGTCCTAATTTCACAATGGGACGCCTGGCCGATTTTGTTCGTGCCTTGCTCACTGGATGCTTGCTTTCTCCCCCCGCCGCATGCGCAAATAGGCTCGCATGAACGGTTGCAAATCTCCGTCAATCACGCGGTCCACGTCGCCCACTTCCATTTTCGTGCGGTGGTCCTTAATCATGCGGTACGGCTGCAGTACGTAAGATCGTATCTGCGATCCAAAATCGATATCTAACTTCGAATCTTCGATCTTTTTCGTGACTTCGCGTTTCTTTTCGAGCTCATGCTCATAGAGCTTCGAGCGCAACATGCTCATGGCCCGGTCCTTGTTCTTGTGCTGCGAGCGCTCGTTCTGACACGCCGCCACTAAACCTGTCGGAATATGCGTTATCCGCACGGCCGAGTCGGTCGTGTTCACGTGCTGCCCGCCCTTGCCGCTGGAGCGATAAGTATCAATGCGCAAGTCGTCCGGCTTGATGACAACCTCGATGCTGTCGTCAATTTCCGGGGATACGAAGACGCTGGCAAACGATGTATGCCGTCGCTTGGCCTGATCAAACGGCGAAATTCGCACCAGTCGATGCACGCCGATTTCGCTCGTGAGCAGACCAAAAGCGTACTCGCCGTTTACCGCAAACGTCACCGACTTTACGCCTGCTTCTTCGCCAGGCTGATAGTCGTAAACCACAGTGTTGAATCCCTGTCGTTCCGCCCAGCGTAAATACATGCGCAACAACATGTCGGCCCAGTCCTGCGATTCCGTCCCGCCAGCGCCCGGATGAATCGTCATGATCGCGTTCAGGGCGTCGTTCGGCCCGGAGAGTAGCGTCTCCGTTTCCAAACGGTCCACGAGCTTGCCGAGCGCATCAATTTCGTGGCGCAAATCGGAATCCACCGATTCGCCTTCGCGCGCCAGATCAAAGTATGCGGCAATATCGCCTTCGCGGCGCGCCAATTCCGCCTCGGTTGACAGCATGTTTTCGAGGCGCTTCTTTTCGCGCATAACCGTCTGTGATTTTTGCGGATTCGACCAGAGATTCGGGTCGGCGGCTTGCTTCTCAATTTCGGCTAGTTGCGGACGCAGCTTGCCCGTGTCAAAGATACTCCCGAAGTTCTTGGACTTTACTCTTCAGCGCGGAAAATTCCTGTTCAAACTCTTCAGCCATTTCTACTCTTCACCTTTACGATTTGCTTTGGCTTCGCCGTGTAGCTCACGATCAGAGCTATTAGCGAAATTATCGCACAGAGATATGCAAACCAATCGCCATAGCGTGTGTATATCGTAATTGAATTGGATAGCGCATACGGCGCAACCAGCGCTGAACGTGTCTTGCGCGGGATGCTCGCAACCACCCGCCCATAAGGATCGATCGCCGCCGTAACGCCCGTATTCGTATCGCGCAACACCCAGCGCGCATTTTCTATCGCGCGCATGCGGGCTTGCATTAGATGTTGCGCATAGGCGCCGCTGTCGCCGTACCATCCGTCATTTGAAATATTTACGAACACGTGCGCGCCGTTGAGCGCCAAATGCCGTATGTCGTCCGGGAAGATGGACTCGTAGCAAATAAAAACGCCTAGTTTTTTCCCGTCTGCAGCCAGAGGAATACGTTCCACCCCGGGAGTAAAGTTGCCCACTTCCTGCGTCAGGCCGCTGGCAAAGGCAAAGATTTTTTCAAAGGGAACATATTCGCCGAACGGCACCAAATGGATTTTGTCGTAACGTCCGCCCCAATCGCCTGCCGGGCTGACCAGCGCGCCAGAATTATAAAATCGCTGCGCTCCACCCGCGCCTGCGTTTTCAATGCCCACACTGCCAACCAGCATCCAGGCGTTAGTTTTCTGCGCCGTCCCGCTTACCGCGTTTCGAAATAACGGATCGAGCGTATAAAACGGCGCCGGATTTTCCGGCCATGCAATCAAATCAGGCCGCACTCCGCTCGCGGAATTCACCGCGTTGTAGCTTATATTCGCGAGGTCGTTCAATGTCGTAGTGAAATAGTCTTTGGTCCACGCCGAACCTTCGAGAATCGGGATATTCGCCTGCACGAGTACCGCCGCGTGATCTGCTGCCAGAGTCGGCGCGGGAATCCATCGTCCCGCCTGTAATACGATCGCTGCGCCCGTCGCCGCGAGAAGTACGGCCTTGCGTTGATTGCGCCGCAACAAAAATCCGGCCGCAAAGGCCACGTTCACCACCATGATTTCGAACGACAGCCCATAGACTCCAGTCGCGGTGGCGATCCGTGCCAGAGGAATATTGTCCACTTGCGAGATGCCCAATAGGTCCCACGGAAATCCTGTAATTCGAGTGCGTGCCAGTTCCACGGCCACCCAAACCGCTGGCGCCAACAACAACGCCCGCCGGCTGAAAGAGTCTTTCCCGGCGAGCAGGCTGATGAATAAGCCAAATGCGCCGTGATACAGCGCCAAATAAAGACAGAAAAGAATTTGTATGACTACGGCGAGCGGAACGCTCACCCCGCCATGTTCATGCATCACGCTAAAAATCCAATAGCACGAGCCTGCGTACCACAGAATGCCGCAGACGTATCCCAGCACAAAGCCTTGCAATGGCCGCGCGGGCAGCAATTTGATGCTTTCAGGAAACTGGAGTGTATTATTCGGGACGCGCGCCCGTAGCAAAGCGACGAGCAATGGGGCGATCGCGACCCACCCTAGCACGAAGTAATCCGGCAGTGGAAAAATCAGAACTTGCAATACCGCCGACAACACGGCCAGCAACCACGCGCTCCGGTGAATGCCTCGCACCTTTCAGAATAACAAAGAGGTTGACGAGCAAATCGCCGAAGAGTGATGCCAGTACGAATGGAAAGAAAGGAAACTCCAAAGAATCAAGTTTTCCTTCTTGCTCCACAGGCCGGGGATGCGCGAAGATGCGAACATTCGATGGCCACAAGTTTTAAGCTCGCGCCGGAAAAGCCACTGTCCCCTGCCGCCGCAAAGATGCGTCTGCTCAAGAAGCTGCGCTGCACACTCAAGTTTGAAAAGCTGGCCTGGCAGTCGGGCGCGCAGCTCGTCGCCGGCGTGGATGAGGTCGGGCGCGGGTCGCTATTCGGTCCCGTCGTCGCAGCTGCCGTTATTCTTGAACCGTCTTATCGCATTCGAGGACTGCGGGATTCGAAACTACTTCCTGCGGAGCGCCGCGAAATTCTCGCCGAGCGCATCCGCCAACACAGCGTCGCCATCGCCATCGCCTCGGTGGACGCCGCCCGCATTGACGAAATCAACATTTACCAGGCTTCGCGCGTCGCCATGCATCAGGCTGTCGTGCAATTGCAGCCCGCCGCCGACCATCTGCTGATTGATGCTATGCGCCTCGACTGCGAAATCGCGCAGCGGTCGATCATCCATGGCGACGCCTTGTCAGCGTCGATTGCCGCCGCATCCATCATCGCCAAAGTCGCGCGCGACCGCATGATGGTCGAGTTCGATTCCATCTATCCCGCCTACGGACTCGCCTCCAACAAGGGCTACAGTACGCCCATCCATCTCGCCGCTCTCCGTCAGCACGGCCCTTGCCCGCTGCATCGCCAGTCATTTGCCCCCGTCTGGCAAAATCCCACGCCGCAGGAAGTGCTCGAGTTTATGCAGGATGTAGATAGTGGTGAGAAATCAGCTACCGCATAAACTCCGTTGTGCAAAGTTTTTCACATTTCCATGAGACTTAATTCCTCTAGACGCTCACCAAATTTCATGTAAATATCCAAGTTGTATTTCTTACTTTCTTCCCATTTTTATCTCTAGCCGGTAAGAGAAAAGCCAAATGAAACAATCGCACTCGACTTGCGCAAAGCACCTCGTTCTAATCGCCTTAGCTCTGACCGCGGCTTGCCTGTGCATCCACGCAAACGCACAAACCTATTCGGTCCTTTATCAATTCAAATCCGGAAACGACGGAAGCTTTCCTGCCGCGGGCGTCGCAATTGATACCAAGCGCGTGGCGCTCTACGGCACGACTGCCGAGGACGGCCAGTACGCCGCTGGCACCGTCTTCAAGTTCAATAAGAGCGGAGAGAGCGTGCTTCACAGCTTCACCGGCGAAGGAGGAGACGGTAATGACCCTTACGGCAATGGCACACTTGTGTTCGATGCATCTGGAACTATGTATGGCACCGTCCAGGGTGGCGGAATTTACGGCGGTACGAACTGCGTGACGAGCGGCTGCGGAATTGTTTTTAAAGTAGATCAGACAGGAAAAGAAACTGTACTTTATCAATTTCAAGGTGGGACAGACGGCTTCACGCCCGAGGGCCCGGTGGCCATTGATGCCGCCGGCAATGTCTATGGTGCCACCGCCTTTGGTGGGGGATTCGGTGAGGGCGCAGTCTTTAAAATAGATCCATCAGGTAACGAAACAGTACTGTATTCGTTTACACAAATCGGTGATGGAGCCCGGCCTGAAGGCGGCGTTGTTATGGATGGCTCTGGGAATTTGTACGGCACCACTCAGCTTGGCGGGCTGTATAGCGGAGGCACCGTCTTCAAAATCAGCCCTTCGGGCGCAGAAACTATTTTGTATAACTTTGGGACCAATTCGGGGGATGGTATTTTCCCTACTTCGAGCGTTAGTCTCGATGGCCAAGGGAATATTTACGGAACGACGTATATGGCGGGGGAATTTGGATACGGCAATGTTTTTAATGTGACGCAGTCCGGTTCGGAAATTTCTTTGTACAACTTTGCTCTGCCCGGGCCAGCCTACCCTTACTACTGCGGCGCAATTACGGACACGTCTGGCAACATTTATGGCGTGACGACCGGTGGTGGCACCTACGGCTTAGGTACAGTTTATAAAATTGACACAAACCGCAATATCACTATCCTTCATAACTTCAAAGGGCCTGATGGCAAAGTCCCCTACGGCAATCTTGCCCTCGATCCGAGCGGCAATTTATATGGGACTACGTCGCAAGGAGGCAAGTTTGGCGGCGGCGTAATTTTTCGCATCAAGCCATAGCTGAATTTCGTTCTAGAACATTGTCATCTGCGTCCCCGCTTCCGGCGCGGGCTCCAGCTTTACTGACGCTTGCGCTTTGCGCTCACCCATCCCGTATTTGTGGCGAAGCGTGGTCAGCACTTTCCCCAACCGCTTGCCGTATGCCGGGCCCAGAAACGCCTTCTCGCCGTAGCGCTGCTTGTATTGCTCGACCAGATGGGGGAACTCTTTCTCCAGAAATGGCATGAACACCGCTGCCGAGCAGGGCTTTAGAAACAGCGGGTTGGAAAAGATTCGCTTGGCTCCGGCTTCCGCAGCAGCACGAACAACTTTATCGAGATCTTTCGGCGAATCCGTAATGCCCGGAATCACTGGGCAACAATTTACTCCCACGTTGAGTCCGCTTTCGCTTAACATTCGCACCGCGTCCAAACGCAAATCAGGACGGGGCGCTCGCGGCTCCAACAGGCGCGCCAGCTTTTCGTCCACCGTCGTAATCGTGATGTGAACAAACAACCGATTGCGTTTGCCCAGCTCGCGCAAGACTTCGATATCCCGCAAAATCATGTTCGACTTCGTAATGATGCCAACTTCGAGACCTTCGTGCAGCGCCAGCTCTTCCAGAATGCCGCGCGTGGTTTCGTAGCGACGCTCTGCTGGCTGATAGGGATCGGTCGCTGTGCCGATCGCAATGCTTTCTCCTGGCTTGACTTGTCTTAATTCCTGACGCAACAAGTCGGCCGCGTGCTCTTTGACGAAGATCTTCTGTTCGAAAGCCACGCCGTCGCGCATCTCCATGAATTCGTGGGTGTAGCGAGCGTAGCAATATTTGCAGCCGAACTCGCATCCACGATAAGGATTGATCGCCCAAGTAAACGGCACTCCGCGTTTGCTGACGACGCGATTCAGTAGAGACTTCGATTTCAGAGTGAAGTACTCGACGTCGTGGCCCTCGCGCAGCGATTCGCCCTGCGACGCCAACCGCGCGATCCCGACAAGCTTGGGCTGAACAGAATCTTGAGCTATCGGAAAAAGGGAGAGAGCAGCGGGAGAAGCCATATAGTTTCGCCTTTTATTCGCCTATAATAAATCGCAAATAAAGGCGTGTCAAGCGGCGATTGGGTTAGGGGGATTCGATAAGTTGCTAAAGCGAGGGTTTCACTTGGCTCCGAGCCGTCGGGGCAAGGCAAAGCGTCAGTTTCGCAAAAGTTGTACTGAATCGCCTCGCTCCATGTACCATCCGAGTTCGGCGATATTTCATCAGCAACGCCCACAACATCAAGACCTTCTTCACGGGAACCCCAAGGCTATAGCGTTGAGATCATATCATTCGCCTGCCCAGAGCGGCACCGGGGCGAAAAAGGTGATATCAGGAATCGTCATGATCGGCTAAACTGGGTCGCGTTGACTTTGAGGAATGACTCAATTTAGGGTGGCTCTGAGGTCCAAGTGTATGCAAAAGTCGTCTGTTCTCCGGCTTGCTTGTGCAGTCAGTGTTATGTTCGGCACGCTGCTTGCGCGTGCCAGTTCCCCCGAAACGGTGTTGTATGCATTCCGGGCAGCGCCAGGAGCCTGTCCCGAGGGCGGACTAGTCTTCGATGAAATCGGTAATCTTTATGGTTCCACCGAGGGTTGCGGTAACTCGAATCCGACGATCTTCGAGATGTCTCGGGGCGAGGACGGTACTTGGTCTTTAATTACCCTTTTTGAAGATTTAATGGGAGGGACCTCTAACGTGGTTTTGGATTCTAGCGGCAATCTTTATGGAACGAGTTATGGAGCCGGAGATCAGGGCATCGGTGCAGTATTCGAGTTAGTGAAAGGGTCGAATGGACAGTGGACAGAAAACATTCTTTACAGTTTCGGGAGCTATCCAGGCGATGGAACGCGTCCGAGGGCGGGCGTTGTTTTCGATTCGAAAGGAAATGTATACGGAACAACCACTGAGGGCGGCACGTATGGCATTGGAACGGCGTTCGAATTGATGCCCAACGGACAAGGTGGCTGGTCTGAGTCTCTGCTTTACAGTTTCACTGGTGGTGCAGACGGAAGTGCTCCCTCATCAGGGCTAACCATAGGCTCAGCGGGCAGGCTGTACGGTACAACGTCGCTAGGAGGTCTGAAGAATACCGGCACCGTTTTCGAAATCACGCCTACCTTGGATGGCTGGATTCAAAATGTTATCCATTCGTTTGGGGATCGTATCGACGGCCAGAATCCTATGGGCGGAGTTACGTTCGACACCTTTGGAAATTTGTACGGAACAACGTTCGATGGTGGTTCGATTGGTTTCGGAACAGTATTCGAGCTTACTCCAACCGGGGGAGATTGGTCTGAAGCGATAATTCATCGATTCAACCCCGCAAGTGGAGATGGAACAAATCCCTCCGCACCTATAACCATAGATTCGACGGGTACGCTTTACGGTGTCACACCCTCTGGCGGCGCTTACGGCTCGGGTACCGCTTTTCGCCTAACGGCTGATAGCAATGGCAAATGGGTGAAGAGTGGCCAATACAACTTTAGCGGTCGAACCGACGGCGGATTGCCGACAGGGAGCCTAACGCTGGACCAGTTCGGCGACATTTTCGGTGCCACGATTTCAGGAGGAATTGGTGGCTGCGCGGGTTATTCTGACGGCTGCGGAGTAATTTTCGAGATAAAGCAATAACGCCTTTTCTGACTGTTCGCGAGAATTCCCCGCTAGATCAAATCGAGTTTCTGTAGAACTGATTTCAGCAATTCTTGGTTATGCTTATGGGGCCTACGGCGTCCGGTTCTCGCGTCGATCAAAGCCTCCTCGACAAGCCGCACTTTTTCCCGAGAGCCGATAGGGACATTTTTGTCAGGGCTGGTATAGCCCGCATTTGCCATTCATCGCGGCGCGGGTCTAGATATTCTAGGTAGACTTCTGCATCGGCATGCACGGTGCCAGATTCCACTTCTTCCAAGTGGTTCGATTCTTTTCCGATGTACTTAACTTGATCGATTTGGACATGCCGCCGCCGCAAGAGTCCAATCGTCGATTTCTTACAGAGTTCATCATTTGCATCGGCGCATTTCGATTCAGGGTGAAATTCGTATTCGCGAACAACTTCGCCCAAGGGTCTTAAAGAGAGTTTGGGGACGTAAACCTCGACCTCAAATTCCTGAAAAAGCTTAATTGTTTCCCCGCTATGAACCTCTGTGTACTCGCGAGTTAGCCAGTCTTTTGGCGTCTTGCTGGCATTTGACTCAGTATCGAGCCTATTGTGGGTGCTACTTCAGCTCAAGCGAAACCACATCGCCATCGGACTGGCCGCCGGGCTTGTAGTTCACCCCGACGAGACGGTTGGTCCAGGCGCAGGAGAATTCGCCAGCTCCGAGAACGACGAGGGATTTGTAGTCGGCCGCGCGCAAGGTTATCTTTTTGTCTCCCGCAGCGATTGAGAGTAGGGCAGCGGGCGGATGAGTGCAATCCACGCTGAGAAGCTTGGCTTTGAGGTAGTGAATTGGACGTTTGTCGGGCGGGGGCGGCGCGGGTGCACTGTCGCTGACTTGCATCTCA
>JBEKTR010000002.1:0-40528 GCA_049515835.1 Terriglobales bacterium | reverse complement strand
CGGAAATAATGTCGCCCATTCCTTGATATTGACTTGCGCTTGTCTCGGTTCGAAGATCCGAGTGGCAACACCGGTAGATTACAAGCTCAATCCCCAAATTATTGCCGATGCGCTGCAGATCGCACAGACAACCGGCGCAGAAATCGGGTTGTTCACGGACCCGAGTGAAGCCGTTTGCGGAGCCGATGCCGTCTATACCGACGCTTGGGTGAGTATGGGGCAAGAGAAGGAAACGGAGACACGCAATCCTGTTTTTGCGCCGTATCAGGTGAACGACGAGCTGATGGCGAAAGCGGCCCCGGGCGCGTTGTTCATGCACTGCCTCCCTGCTCATCGCGGAGAGGAAGTAACCGATTCCGTGATTGATTCGGAACAGTCCGTGGTCTTCGATCAGGCGGAAAGCCGTCTGCACGTTCAAAAAGCCGTTCTCTATTTATTGCTGGGAGCGGGAAACCGGCGTCCCGCAAGGAGTGCACATGCCTAATCAGAAAGTTGTTCTCGCGTATTCCGGAGGCCTCGATACCTCCATTATTATCCCGTGGCTTAAAGAAAACTATGCCTGCGATGTGATCGCGATGGTCGGCGACGTGGGCCAGGGCGATGACATCGAAGCCGTGGTCGAGAAGGCGTATAAGACGGGGGCCAGCAAAGTTGTGGTCGAAGACCTGCGCGAAGAATTTCTGCGGGGATATGTGTTTCCTGCGCTGCAGGCCGGCGCCGTGTATGAGCACAAATATCTCCTCGGCACTTCACTAGCACGCCCCGTGATCGCTAAGCATCAGGTCGAGGTTGCATTGCGTGAGGGGGCAACCGCGGTCGCGCATGGATGCACTGGCAAAGGCAACGATCAGGTGCGTTTTGAAATGACTTATCAGGCTTTGGCTCCTGAACTGAAGGTGATCGCGCCGTGGCGTGAATGGACGCTGAAATCTCGTGAGGACTGTCTCGATTATGCCGAGAAGCGGGCCATACCCGTGGAAGCCAGTCTCCAGAAGATTCACAGCCGCGACCGCAATCTTTGGCACATCAGCCACGAGGGCGGTGAACTGGAAGACGCGGGCAATGCGCCGCTTGAGAGCACCTGGCAGTGGACGCGTTCGCCGCAACATGCGCCAGATCGTGAAGAGCGGGTGAAAATTGGCTTCCAGAATGGGGTTCCCGTTTCTGTGAACGAGATGCCTTTGGATCCGGTTTCGCTAGTGGAATTGTTGAACGAGATCGGCGCACGCAATGCCATTGGCAGAATCGATCTGGTAGAGAACCGATTTGTTGGCATTAAATCGCGCGGATGCTATGAAACTCCAGGCGGAACGCTCTTGATCGCTGCGCATCGTGAACTGGAAGCGCTTTGCCTCGAGCGTGACCTGAGCCATTTCAAGCAGGGCATTGGTTTGAAATATGCCGAGCTCGTGTATTTCGGGTTTTGGTTTACTCCGCTGCGCGAGGCGCTCGATGCCTTTGTAAGCAGCACGCAGAAAAACATCACTGGTTTTACAACGCTCTCATTATACAAAGGCAACGTTTCCGTAATCAGCCGGGAGTCGGCGTATTCGCTTTATCGCACCGATCTATCTTCGTTCACGATGGGCGATAGCTACGACCAGAAGGATGCGGCTGGATTCATCCGCATTTTGGGTCTGCCTTCGCGTTCGCGCGCTAGCCTAAATGCACAGTTGGCCAAGACCGCCGAGAAATCGGAGGTCGCATCGTAATGAAAATGTGGTCTGGAAGATTCGGCGGATCGTTGGATCCTGCATTCGAACGGTGGCAGCGGTCGTTCGCTTTCGACTGCCGTCTGCTATCTCACGAACTGGCAGCGAGCGGCGCTCATGCCCGAGCATTGAGGGACGCAGGCATTCTGACGGCGGAAGAACTGATTTCCATCCTTCAAGGCCTGGAAGACATCGGCAAACAAGTAGCACTTTCGCCTGAGTTTTTGAATGATGAAGACGCGGAAGACGTGCACCATTTCGTCGAGAAGCGGCTCGTCGGTCTGATTGGCGATGTGGGCTACAAACTCCACAGCGGGCGCAGCCGCAACGAGCAGATTGCTACGGATTTACGGCTGTATGTTCGAGCTGGCATTGACCAATTAGAGATTGAGACGGCAACTCTCTGCGAAGCAATCATTGGGCGGGCGGAGCAGGCAGGTAACGCGGCTATGCCGGCCTACACCCACTTGCAGCGCGCGGAGCCGGTGCTTGTAGCGCATTGGTTGCTGGCCTACGTCGAAATGTTTCTACGCGATGCGGGCCGTCTCGCGGATTGCCGCAAGCGGCTGAATGTTTCTCCGCTGGGGTCGGGAGCGGTAGCGGGAGCGACTCTACCGCTTAACCGTAAGTCTATGGCAGAAGAACTTGGCTTCGATGCGGCTACCGCCAACAGTATGGACGCTACAGCCGACCGCGATTTCGCGATTGAGTTCGTGAATGATCTTGGCCTCATGGCGTTGCATCTAAGTCGCTGGGCCGAGGAGATGATTCTGTTCTCTTCGCAGGAATACAACTTTATCCATTTGCCCGAGGCATATTCCACGGGCAGCAGCGCCATGCCGCAAAAGAAAAATCCGGATTTGCTCGAACTCACGCGGGCGAAAGTTAGCCGGGTAATTGGAAGTGCGACGTCGCTGCAAATCGCATTGAAGGGCTTGCCGCTTGCTTACAACAAGGACTTGCAGGAAATGCAGGAGCCGCTCTTTGAAGCAGCCGAAAGCATGATCGCGCTTTTGCCCCTCATCACAGGCTGGATGCGTGCGGTCGAATTCAACTACGAGCGTATGGCCGAGGCGGCGCAGTCGAGCTTTATGAATGCATGGGCGGCGGCGACTTATCTGGTTAAACAAAACGTGCCCTTCCGTCTGGCACATGAAGTCGTCGGGAAAGCTGTGCGATTGTGCATGGAACGAAATTGCATGCTCGAAGATCTGCCAATCAAGGATTGGAAGATTCTGCACCCGGCGTTCGCGCAGGATATTTACGAGCACTTAGGTTTGGAAGCGGTCATCTCCATCCACAATGTCCCCGGAGGCACGGCGGCTCCGCGCGTGCGCGAAGCTTTGGCCCATGCACGCGAGCAAGTTGAGTCATTGCGAGTTACAACCAGGCGAGGAGGTGTGCATGCGCACGCGTAAAGCGATTCTGCCGGATGCCAATCAGATCCATGAACTCATTTGTAATTATTCGGGCGACGGGACGCTGCTGCCACGCACGCTGGCGGAGATATGCGAGAACGTCCGCGACTTTGTAGTGCTCGAGGACGAGGGCAACATCGTCGGATGCGGTGCGCTGCATCTCTACGGAGTGCACCTTGCGGAGATCCGGTCTATCACGGTGAATCCGGAGTATCAGGGGCATGGGGGAGGCAGCAAGCTGGTTCGCGCTTTGTTCGCCGAAGCCAAGCAGCAGCATGTGGACTCGATCTGCCTGTTCACGCGGGCGCCGGAATTTTTCGCCCGCATGGGTTTCTCCGTGGTTCGCCGTGATGATCTGCCGGACAAGGTGTCGAAGGATTGTTGCGTTTGTCCTCGCTACGACCGCTGTGATGAGGTCGCTATGATTCGCGGGGAACTGCCGAACGTTTCCATCCTACCGCCGTCGCATGCGCAAACTCGCACGCGGAACTATTTCGTCTCAGAGGCTGAATTGGCCAACTCATCACGATCATAAACTTAGCGTATGGACGCGCTGAGTTCGGTCATGTCGGGCATGGTCTCACGCCTGCCGTGACGAGAGCATCCTTCACCGCGGGCTTCATCCTGTAATTTGTGCCACTGAAATGCGGGTGAATCCGGTCCCAAGCCCCAGCGTTGGGGACGGTCGAGGCAGGCGCAGTCTTGCGAGTTGTTGTCCAGCCGGATATTCAAATTGAGCGTTTGCCCGGGGCTCAGTTCTAGAGTAGTTTTTTTCGTGGCGTCGTTGGTTCCTGGGTAATACCACGTTCTGTGGTTGGGAGAGGACACTTCCAGCGTCAGGCCTATGCTGGCGGGCAACAAAATGCGATAGTTCAGTTGGGTTTCTGCCACCAGCACATTTGCGGGGTCCTTTGCATGGCGGAAAAGAAATGTCGCGGGAATCGGGACGGAAGCCTCGTCGTCGATTACAGTACCTGTGATTGACGACACTTTGCCGCGGAAGATGATTTTTACTTTTGCTTCAGCATTTTTCGCGGACAGTTCGTGCATCGCTGCTGCCATGTGGCTGCCATAAAACCTGGATGGTGTGCGCGGGTAGCCCGCGTCAATTTTCTCCGCCGTGACCGTGTATTTCCCCCATGCCAAGCCCGAAATCACAAAGTTGCCCTGGTCATCGGTCTGGGCAGAGTTTTCGCTACCATCGGGGGAATCTATTTGCGTTGAATAGACCGTTGCTCCTGGAACCGGTTTGTCTTTCTCATTAAAAACCTCCCCGCGAATCGTGCCCGATCGTTGTGCCACGGCCGAAACCGAAAACACTAGGCCAATAAGCCATGCGGCAAGGACACGTGGGGCCGCGGGGATTTTGTGAAACGTAGGCACATGCCCCTTCATGTCCTTATGATAACTCGCCGTAGTGCGAGCAATCCGCGTTCTCGCTTGCGAATCCGCAGAATCGCTCTCCGCTATACTCAGTGTAAGCGAATGCTATGAGTATGCCCGCCGCCCGCAAAGTCCTTCTCATCGGATGGGACGCCGCTGATTGGAAAGTGATCAACCCTCTTCTCGATCAAGGTCTCATGCCGACACTCGACGATTTCATTAATCACGGAGTGATGGGCAATATTGCCACGTTGCGGCCGATTCTTTCGCCGATGCTGTGGAATTCCATCGGGACCGGCATGCGTCCTGATAAGCATGGCATCCACGGCTTTATGGAACCGGATCCGCAGAATGGAGGCGTACGTCCGGTCACAAGTACGTCCCGCAAGGTGAAAGCTATCTGGAACATCCTTACCCAGCGGGGATACAAGTCCCATGTGGTTGGATGGTTTGCCGGGCACCCCGCGGAGCCGATCAACGGCGTTTCGGTTTCAGACCTATATCCTTACGCCACTGGGACTCTCGGCAACGAGTGGCCCATGCCGCCGGGGACGGTCCATCCTGAAAGTAAGCGCGAGACATTTGCCAATTTACGCATGCATCCCGCGGAAGTTACCGAAGCAGCGATTCTTCCGTGGATTCCACTCGCCGGGAAAATTGATCAGGAAAAAGATAAGGGACTTCAGACCTTCGCCAAAATTTTGTCGGAGAACTGCTCCATTCACAATGTTGCAACCTGGATTCTGCAAAATGAACCTTGGGATTTTCTTGCGGTCTATTACAACGGCATTGATCACTTTTCACATGCGTTTATGCATTATCATCCGCCGCGCCCCGAGTGGGTGCCCACAGAGCGCTACGAAATCTACAAAGATGTTGTGAACGGAGCCTATCGCTTCCACGACATGATGCTGGACACGCTTTTGCAACTGGCGGGACCCGAAACAACTGTAATTCTAGTTTCCGATCACGGCTTTCATTCCGACCACCTTCGTCCGAGAGGTATTCCCAAGGAGCCCGCCGGACCAGCCATTCAGCATCGCCCCTTCGGAATCATTTGTATGAAAGGTGAGAACATCAAGCAGGACGAAAGAATCTACGGCGCGACCTTGCTCGATATTACCCCGACGATTTTGACGATGTTCGGCCTTCCGGTAGGCGAAGACATGGATGGGCGAGTGCTCTTGCAGGCGTTCGAGAATCCGCCCGCGATCCAGCGCATAGCAAGTTGGGAAAATGAATCCGGCGAATGCGGAATGCATCCTGCCGATTTGCGCATGGATCCTGTCGCTGCGCAGGCCGTGCTTCAGCAATTTGTTGCGTTGGGCTACATCCAGCCGCCTAGTGAAAACCAGGCCAAAGCGGTTGAAATCGCCGTGAGGGAGCAAGATTACAATCTGGCGCGAGTGTATCTCGACTCCCGGAAATACGCGCAGGCGTTGTCGATATTTGAAGATTTGGTCAAGAAATGGCCGGACGAAGTCCGCTTTCAGCAGCACCTCGCGCAGTGCTACACACTTTTGCACCGGCGCGCAGAGGCAAAAGAAATCCTGCAAGCTCTCATGGCGCGGGATGCAAAACCCGCACAAGCGAATACTGGCGGGGCGAATCCTTCAGAACGAAAAGATGACGCTGCAGGCCACGAAGCGCCAGCCACTAGAACACCGCGCCCGTGGGCTGAGTTTCTGATGGGGGTTATTCAGTTCCACGAAGGCGAAATGGAACGGGCATTGGCGTCGCTGCAACGCGCAGAGGAGGCCGACCCCAGACTTCCTGACCTCTATTTGCGCATCGGTGAGACTTATCTGCGGCTGCGGCGCCATGATGATGCCGAGCGGGCTTTTCTTCGCGCCCTCGAAATCGATGGCGACAGTCCCGAGGCCCATCTCGGCCTGTCTATGGTTCGGCTGCGCCAGCGCAGGAACGAAGAAGCTGCGGAGTCTGCCCTTGTGGCCGTCGGTCTTCAGCATTTTCTTCCCACGGGCCATTTTCATCTGGGTGTTGCTCTGGCTCGTCTCGGTCACCGTGAACGCGCGGTCCTGGCTTTTGACACCGCTGCAACCATGCTACCCGGCTTGCTGGCTGCGCATCGCTGGCTTGCGACATTGTATGTACAGCCCGGTGGTGATCCGGAAAAAGCTGCCAAGCATAGGGAGATTTACCTGCAACTTCGAAAGCGGAGACAGAATCCCGTCGTTAACACAAGGCAGTAGAACGACTCCGGCTGTCTTCCTCGAATTGCGCGGCTGCTAAAATCTTCTCGTGATCACCATTATTTCCGGGCTTCCTCGCTGCGGTACATCTTTGATGATGCAGATGTTAGCGGCCGGAGGTATGCCTGTACTCACTGACGGTGAGCGGAGAGCCGACGACGATAATCCTCGCGGCTACTATGAATGGGAACCAATCAAGCAGCTCCCTAAGCAGCCGGCTTTAATCGATCAAGCGGAAGGCCATGCCGTGAAGTGCATTTCTCAGTTGCTCGTGGCGCTGCCCGCAAATCGCAGCTACCGCATTATTTTTATGGAGCGTCCACTTCGGGAAGTACTGGCTTCGCAGTCGGAGATGCTTCGGCGCCGAGGCACGACTGGTCCAGCGATGGACGATTCCGCGCTACTGAAGGCTTTTGAGGCGCATTTGAAGCAGGTGGAATTGTGGCTGAAGAGTAAACCCGAAGCTTCGGTGCTGCGACTCAATTATCACGAGGTCCTGCGCGACCCTTTACGAACGTCACAACTCTTGGAGGAATTTCTCGCCATGCCGCTCGACACAAAAGCTATGGCTGCGGAAGTTGTGCCCACTTTGTATCGCCAGCGTGAGGCAGAAAACACGCCGCCTGCACACTGAACCTGCGCTCACACCTGAAGCACATCGCCTTCGCTCGCTACCATTTCATAAAGTACAGGGTTGACGAAGAACCCGATGAAGAGCCGCGAAATTAAGCCGGCGACAATCACAATGGCGAACGGCTTCTGCGTATCGGAACCGATTCCTGTGGAGAGTGCGGCTGGCAGCAACCCGAGGCAGGCGACCAGTGCCGTCATCATGATGGGCCGCAATCGCAACAGGGAAGCTTCCCTGGTTGCGGTACGGATGTCCATTCCTTCCTGGCGCAGCTTGTTGATGTATGACACAAGAATGACGGCTGTTTCGACTGAAACGCCCAACAGGGCCAACAGCCCCAACACCGAAGAGACGCTAAACGGCGTATTGGTGAGTTTCAGCGCGATCAGCGCGCCTACGGGCTCCGTCATAATAACGCCCAATGCAATCGTCACTGGAAATTTGAAATTGCCGTAGAGTGCAAACAGAATCATGAAGATCAGCCCAATCGCCAATGGACCAATGATGTACATTTGCGCCCGGGCTTCGAGAAATTGACTGTACTCGCCACCCCAATCCATACGGTAGCCTTGCGGCAACGCTACGGCCTTGCTCACGGCCGCTTGGCCGTCGCGTACCGTGCGCTCCAGGTCGCGGCCCTCAATGCTGTATTGCACACCGATGTATCGCGAATTGTTTTCCCGGTAGATGAAAGATGCGCCGTTCCCCTCTCGAATATCGGCAAGCTGGCTGAGGGGAATCTGCTGTCCGTCAGGCGTGCCGACAAGGAGATTCCCAATTTCCGTTGCATTGCTGCGAAACTGCGGCTGCATGCGCACTACAAGATCAAACAGCTTTTCGCCCTGGATCACCTGCGTCACTGCCTGTCCGCCAACAGCGGCTGAAATCACCGCTTCTACATCGGCTACATTGATCCCGTACCGGGCAATCTTGCCTCGATCCACGTCAATTAGCAGGCTGGGTTGTCCGAGTTCGCGCACAACTGTGAGTTCAGTGAACCCCGGAACCTTGGCCAGCGCATTTTTGATCTGGATGGCTTTGTCTTGCAGCACATTTAGATCTTCACCATAAACCTTCACCGCCAGCGAACTCTTCAGCCCGGTAAGCGCTTCGTCCACTGCGTCTTCCGCGGGCTGGGTGTAATTGAAAATAATGCCGGGGTAAGCCGTGAGCTTCTTATTGATGGATCCGATCAACTCGTTCTTGTCTTTTACGTCGCCGCTCCACGATCTGTCTTTGTAGGGTTTCAGTCCGACGTAGAATTCGCAGTTGAAAAAGCCTGTGGGATCGGTGCCGTCATCCGGGCGGCCCAGTTCTGAGCCGACGACTGTTACTTGCGGATAAGACATGAGGATGTCGCGGACCTGCGGCGCAATCTTGCTCGCTTCCTCGAACGAAATCGTATATGGCATCGTCGCTCGCACCCAGAGCGCGCCTTCGTCAAGGTGAGGCATGAATTCGCCACCGATAAAAGGCACGAGCAATAGAGTTGCGGCAAAAATCAACGTAGCTATGGCTATGGTTGTCTTAGGGCGATCAAGCGCCCAATCCAGTTGGCCAGCATATTTTCGTTTCATCCATTCAAACGGGCGATTTGCTTTTTCGCGAACGCCGCTCTTGAACCAATACGAAGCCAGTACAGGAACTAGCGTCAGCGTAAGAATGAGCGAGCCGACTAGCGCGAATGACATGGTCTCAGCCATGGGATGAAACAGCTTTCCGGCAGGTCCGCTCAACGCATAGATCGGCAGATAGCCTGCCAATATTACCGCGACCGAATAGAAGATGGGCCGGTCCACGTCCTTCGCGGCGAGCAGAATGACTTCTTTGAGTTGATAGCTTTGCCCCTCGCGTAACGCGAGCTCACGGTAGATGTTCTCCATCATCACCACGGTGCCGTCAATAACGATGCCAAAATCAATGGCGCCAATGGAAAGCAGGTTGGCCGCGACATCGTGCGCGTGCAGAACGATGAATGCAAACAGAAGTGACAGAGGAATAGTGATCGCCACGATGATGGCTGCGCGTATGCTGACGAGGAAAAAGATCAGCACGATCAGCACCAGCGCCATGCCGCGAAGAAGATTCGTTTCCACCGTGTCTGTGGTCAAATCGACGAGTTCGCTGCGGTCGTAATAAGGATGAATCTTTACATCGGAGGGCAAGATTTGTTTGTTCAACTCGTCTGTCTTGGCTTCGACGCCCTTAAGGACATTTTGCGTCTGCTCGCCGCGCAGCATGAGGATGACGCCTTCTACTGCGTCGTCATTTTTCTGAAAGCCAAACTCGCCAAGTCTTGGCGCGTGCCCGATGGTCACTTCACCTACATCGCGTACACGAATCGGCACCCCTTTATTTGCGCCAACCACGATGTTTCCGATGTCATCGGTCGTCCGCACCAGACCGATGCCACGAACGTAGTAAAACTGGCCGCCTTGGGAGTAGAATCCGCCGCCGGCATTGGCATTATTCGCCGCCAACGCCGTCGTGACTTGCGGGACGGTAAGGTGATAGCCATAAATCCGCGCTGGATCCAGCAGCACTTGGTATTGCATGACCGTGCCACCAAAACCGGAGTCATCCGCCACGCCGTGGACGGAGCGATACGATCGCTCTACGACCCAGTCTTCGATCGTTTTTAATTCCTGTGGACTGCGATCCGGGCTCTCGAGCACATAGCGATACACCAGACCGCTTGGGCTAAATAATGGAGCCAGACTGGGTGTCACGGCGCTTGGCAAAGTAGCTTGTGCCAGCCGTTCGAATACGATCTGCCGGGCGAAATAATCGTTAGTACTGTCTTCGAACGTTAGAATGATGTCGGAAAGCCCATAAAGCGAGATGGAACGCATCACCACCATGTGGGGGACGCCGTTCATCTCCAATTCGAGCGGAAGCGTTACCAGTCGCTCGACTTCTTCCGCGGCGTGATCGGGCCATTGAGTAATGATTTCGACTTGCGGGGGCGAAAGATCCGGGTAGGCATCCACGGGCATGCGCTGAAACGAAATGATGCCGCCGACGGTGATGAACCCGGTCAACATCAGCACGAGAAACCTTTGCCGCAATGCCGCTTGGACGATTCGATGGATCATTCGATCATTCCGTTGCTGGAGCGCTTCCCTTCTTAATAACTAACGTTGCAGCGAGTTCGCAAACTGCAGGAACAGGCTTCCGTCGCCGATTACCTGGTCACCGGATTTCAATCCACCTGTAATTTCGGTTTTGCCGTTTGCGCTTTCCCCAAGAGTCACGGATCTTCGACCGAACTGGTTGGACAAGGCGGCCACGTACACGAATGGCTGGTTTTCGTTGTCACGTAACACCGCCGCATCGGGAACCGAAATTGCATCGGCAATTGTGCCAGCGTTGACCGTAGCGGTTACGTACATGTCTTTCTTGAGTTTCTCGCCGGGATTATTCGTATCAATGCGGGCCTGCAGGGTGCGTGTGGTTGGATCCAGAGACGCCGCGACGTAAGAGATTCGCCCTCGGAATGTGTCGGGATACGCGTCGGTTTGAATGGCGACGACGTCTCCCGCACGCACGTAGGGTAAGTCTTTCTGATAAATGTTCACCAACACCCAGACGTTACTCGTGTCCGAAATCATGAAGCACTGGGTTGTGCCGGGTTGCAGCAATTGGCCCGCGGCCACATCCTGCTCGACGACTTCGCCGCTGATGGGCGCCCTCACAGGAACTTCAAAGGAAGGCGGGGAATTGACCAGCGCATCCGGATCGGTGATCCCCATCACTTTCAACGCCGCATGCGCGGCGGCAAGATCTCCACCGGCCTGCACTTCGGCTGATTCGGCTTGTTCCAGGTTCTGCTCGGCGATTGCCTTATGTTCGTATAGGTCCTGTGCGCGCACGAATGCCTTGTGGGCCAGCGCATTGGCATCTCTTGCTTTTAGGTAGTTGGTGCGCAACTGCGAGTAATCTGGACTGGCCACATAAAGCATCGGTTCGCCCTGCTTCACCTTTTGCCCCGGTATAACAACAACGCGGCTGACGGGTCCGCTGACCTGCGTTATGACTGGCGTTGTCCGGAAACCGTTGTAGGCCACTGCTCCAGTAAGCCGCAGTGTGCGGGACAGTGCCGCCGGCTGCACGGTGATTACTTGCACATGTGCCATTTGGTCTTGCGGGATAGTAAACAGATCGGCATCGCTGGAGCTTTTTGCGTAGGTGGAGACATTCGAACGATTGCTCTGGCATCCCGCGAGCGCGAATATCGCTAACCAAGCGCAAGTGCACAAAGATAGCCGGAGACGTATTTCATTTCGGCGGTTCATGGCAGGTTCCTCGTTCCTACGGCTTCTTTCAATTGTTCGAGTGCGGTCATATATGCCGCTAATGCCTGGCGGTAAGCCAACTGAGTGGCACGATAGCTGCGTTCGGCGTCGAGAAAGTCCAGGAGACTTGCGGCGCCGCGCTTGTACGCATACTCGCTGATGTCGCGCGAATCCTGGGCTTGCTTGAGGTAACCCGAAGTGTAGAGTTGGACGATTTCGTCGTTGCTCTTGACCGCTTCATACGCGACGGTCACATCGGTAAGTACTTGATCGCTCGCCGCCAGTTCTTGTTCCTGTGCCTGCGTGAGCGCGTAGTTTGTGCGCGCGATTTCACCCTGATTCCGATTGAAAATCGGCAAGTCAAAATTCACGAAGATGGAGGCGGTGTTCTCGCCTGAGACGTGGGTAAAATCGTACGTTCCGTTCACGTCCACTTTGGCATTTGCCTTGGCCAAGCCAATTTGACTTTGCGCCGCCGTCACGCCCAACACAGCCGCGTGGTAATCCGGGCGCTGCTGCAACGCCTTTGCTTGTAAATCCTCGGCATTGGTGTTGAGCGGTTGATAAGCCAGATCGCCGACCACGTCGAAATTCTCCGGTACCGTGTTGTAGCCGAGCAATTGCCGCAATCCGACTAGAGCCTGGACTTTGGCTAATCGCGCGGAGGAAACATCAGTCTGGAACTGAAGGAATTGCAGCTTGATCTTGAGGAAGTCGCCTTCGCCGATATATCCAGCTTTGAACTGCTCCTGGCTGATATCAAGGGTCTGCTGGAAACCCTTCAGGTCTTGCATCGCAAACTGAAGTGTGGATTCCGCCAGCAAAACGCTGACGAACTGTTGCCCCACGTTGAATGCTAGCGAGCGCTCGGCGTCGGAGACCTGCGCGCGCGTCACGGCTGTCTGATCGCGTGCGGCTTGCAGCCTGTGCTGCCGCTTGTGTCCGCGTTCGAAGAGATACCCAATGCCAACATCGAATTGCTGGGTCTCGTTCAAATTGTCGCCCGAAAAATCCTGCGGGCTGAAGAATGGAATGAACTGACTATCCGCACTCAGCGTCGGATTGGGCCGAAGGTTGGCGGTAATTTCTTGCGCCTGATTTTGCAGAATCAAGGTGCGGCTGGCTTTGATGGCGTGGCTGTGCTCGAGCGCAAGATCGATAGCTTGATCGAGTGTAATGAGCGCGGCGCTTTGGCCTTGGGCTCCTAGTTGCAGCCACAATGTCGCAGCTAGCGCGGCTATGGAAAAGCGCCTAAAACGCATAAGGTCAAATTAAACTTGTCATTGCAGCAAACCGACCTCGCTGCTCAGAATGAGGGAAACCCATTGTAAATCGGGATAAGTCTAAGACGGACAATAAGTTTAGATGCGGGGTATGAGTGCGGATGGTCTGTAAAGATTGGTAAATTCTTATAAAAACGTCAGATAAACAAATGATTTTGAACCGGAAACCAGCGTTTTTACTGGAACTCAAGGACGACAATCTCCGGATTCGACCCCAATCGTAGCGGCGGGCCCCACGTTCCCGCTCCGCTGGAGGTGAAAACCTGCATTTTGCCTATCCGGCTGAGGCCATAGACAAACTGGCGGTAAATCCGTCGTGTAAGCCAGCTCCAGGGAATGAACTGGCCGAGGTGCGTGTGTCCCGAGAGCTGCAACGACACGCCCGCAGCTTCGGCAATGTGCGGTCGATCAGGGGCGTGAGTCAGTAAGATGCTTGCCCGTTCGCGGTCGATGTGAACACCGTCCAGCACCGAGGCCAAGTGGCCGTCTTGTGTGGCGTTTCCGTAAGGCACGCCGATAATCTGTAAGCCATCGGCTTCGACTTTTTCATTACTCAATACGCGCACGCCCGTGGCCGCAACGGCTCGCATAAATTCGCCGTCGTCACGGAATTGATCATGGTTTCCCGCGACAAAAAAGACGCCATGCGGAGCCCGGAGTTCATTCAATGGGCCGGTCGCTTGGCGCGCGTCAATCTTGGTTCCGTCAAATAGATCGCCAGCGATAAAAATGAGGTCTGGTTGCTCTTTCAGGATCTTGGCGACCATGCGCCGCAGAAAGCCCTTATTGCGGACATGCCCCAAGTGCACATCACTGATCAGAGCCGCTTTGCGTCCGCGCCATGCTTCAGGCAAATTTGCCAGGTGCACGTTGGTTCGCGTGATTCTCGTCCAGTTGGCGTTGAATACTCCGTAGAGTCCAGCCAACGCGGCAGCACCATAAAGTACTTCTACGATCAGATGAAAGTTCGCACTCAGTCCTGCCAGCCGGGCAATCGCGAAAACGATCCACGCGGCAATTGTCCCTAGGAATAAGAAACTGACCATCCCAACCCAAATCGCTGCCGCTTTGTAAAACGTCCGGATGACTGTATTTGTATAACGAAAAGCCAGCAACGACGCTGAGACAAAGCTCACCGACAAAATGCCCAATGAAAGTTGAAGCCAGAGCCGTGAGTGCGGACTAGCTTCTGCCCCAAAAGTCCACGTTTGATAGAAGAGCAAATGTGCAAGGAAAAGAACTGACTGAATGACGGCAATGAAACCAATAAGGCCCCGGCGGTGGCGCATGTGCATTAGATTCATTCCAGGGCGGTTTGGATTGCATCGCGAACATTATCGCTATAGTCAATTACTATTCAATGACTTACGACGCCGCGACGCAACCCTAACCTATTATTTGCCTCTGGCTCCGACGGCGACCAAGCCTATACCCGCAACCAGAGAAAGGGTGCTCAATACGGGCGAAATCGGCATGGTGCTTTTCTCGTTGTGCGAAACCTGGAGCGGGCCGAGGTCAACGTCTTTCTTCTGGTGAGTAAAACTAATACCGCCAAAAGCAAAGCCGGCAACTCCAAGCACGATTAAGATGACTCCGATTAAAGTGGCTGCTTTCAACCTGTTCCTCCTCGATTCATGAATTGGGACGGTGACTATGCAGTGCGTCGCTCTTTGATATCGTCGATCTTTTCGTTCACGCGATCTTTCGTAGTATCAACCGCCTCGCTCACTTTTCGCCGGGCATCGTCCGCTTTTTGGTTCGCATCTTCCTCGTGAGCCTTGCTTATCTGATGCGCTGCATCTTTCGCATTTCCCCAGGCTTCCTTCGCGGCTCCAGTGGTTTGATCGACAAGGCCTCGGTTCGCAAGATCCTGATTGCCAACTGCTTCTCCAACGCCTTGTTTGATCTTTCCTGTCGCTTGCTCAACTTTTCCGGTGATCTGATCCTTATTCATTGGTTCCTCCAATTAACTTTGGTCGCCTCGAACATCAGAGGGTGGTCTTCTGATTCCGAAAGGAGCATATCTGTTGCTTAAGTACCCGGCTCCGACGGCGACAAAGTCCGGGCAACCACGACCGCGTCCCAAGTCATCAGAGCGTTAGCATTTGGAGTTCTCATGAACGAAGAAAAGAAATGCGCTCATCTTCCGTGTTTATGTATCCCTCCATCCGGAGAAAAATATTGCAGTCAGTTGTGCCGCGAGGCTGGATCCGACGAAACCGAAATCGGATGCGACTGCGGACATGAGCCGTGCAAGAAGTAACGAAACTAATTCTTAAGGAGGATGTATGTACACAATTTTGATGGTGCTATTAGTTCTTTTGCTCTTGGGGGCGCTACCGACTTGGCCTTATAGCCGCGGTTGGGGTTATTACCCGAGCGGTGGCCTTGGCATTGTCGTCATTATCGTGCTGGTTGTCTTGCTTATGGGGCGCGCCTGACGGTAATCCCTGATCACAAATAGGGCGAAGGGCCAATTAAGCGTGTGCCAGTGCGATTGGACACGATGAAGACAGGCACCCTTCGCCTTCGAGAACCGGCAATGGCGGCAAAACGCCCGCTGTAACGGGGTATGTGTGCGGGTGATTTGCAGGCCCGGAAATGAAGAGCACAATGTGTCGCGGAGCCGCTTCCAAAGCTTTCACTTGCCAACCTTTCATTGGTGCTTGAAATATTGCACCGCTCGCTCGTGCGCCTCAGCGGCTTTCCGGGTACTAAAAGTGCCTAGATTGCGTCGCTTTCCATTCTTTGGATCTTTTTTTCGCGAATATAGTCTAAATTTTCCTGACATCAGTTTGCGTATCATTTTCGCCAACCTTCACTTTCCTTTTGCTCCAAGCAAGAAGCGGAGCAGCAATAACCAGCGCTTCACGTTCGTGGTCATCAAGAAATTTTCCTTAACATGTTCGTGGCCGTTGGCGCCGAGTTGACGGGCATGATCGGGGTGCGTCAGCAGATATCGGATCTGATAAGCGCAACCTTCCACGGAATGAACCAATGCTCCCGTCAATTTATGAATCACTTGGTTCGGAATTCCTCCTACCGCGCTGGCAATCGTCGGCTTCGATTTCCATAGAGCCTCAGTAACCGTGAGTCCAAACCCTTCGCGCAAAGATTTTTGCACAATAATCGTCGAAGCGCGCTGCAGGGCATTGATTTGCAGACCGCTCCATGGGGGAAGGTTCAGAATAATGATATCGGGATCGTTCTCGGCGGCATCCTCGACTTCGGCCAGCACTTGTGCGCCTTCCGGATCATCACTTGCGCTACCTCCAGCGAGTACGAGTTGTAGATCGACATATTTCTTCGCCATTTGATAGGCTCGTACGACGCCCAATGGATCCTTCAAGCGGTCGAAACGCGAGATCTGGGTAACCACCGGCCTGGAACGATCGATGCCGTAGTCTTCGCAAATCTGCTGGATATAGCTTTCATCAAGCTCCTTGTTTTTTTCCGATAGTGCATCGATGCATGGATAGAAGAGATACTGAGGTACGGAGAGCCGTTGTGCGAACGATTGGGACGAGAAAATCGCGGCGTCAAAACGCTCCACCATGGGTTTGAGAAACCCCCAGACTTCCGCATTTGGATTTGATAGATCGATATGGCATCGCCATATCCACTTTGAATTACGAGCATCGCGCTCGCTGATCATCGCGGCGGGTTGCGGATCGTGAATCACGATTACGTCTTCATCAAACTGCATCCGCTTGCGATTCTGCTCGTTAGTTTGAAGAAAAATTTCCTGAGTCTTGCGCGTTAGGTGGTATTCGCCGCCATGCAAGGCATTGTGAAAAGCTTTAGTGATTTCAAAAAACTCATTGCCGCCGGTGATTACGTCCCAATGTGTGGCTACACCCAGCTCAACAATCAGAGGCACGAGGCTATTGAGCATTTCGGCAACACCACCGCCCATTGCGGTCGAGTTCACCATCTTGATGCTTTTGCCCTGCAAAGGTGACGCCAAATAGCGCAATTCTTCGAGGACCGCCTGCCCGATGATTGGCTCATAATCGAGAAGATGCGGCGGCGGAGGAGGCGGAGGTGGTGTCTCATCCACGGGGATGTCTGTTTTCCGTCGTTTCATAGCCACATCGGTGGCAGAGAGGTCGCGGTCCACCACAACATTGGAGTGACCGGCAATACCGACTGGAGCAGACGAAATATTCGCAGTATCCATAAAGAAGTCCTTTTAGAAATCAAGCTAAGGCGTGTTTCACTACGAGAAGGATTTGGTGTCGTACATCTTCGAGTGTTGCGGTATAAATATCGATCCGATTAAGTTGAGCCGCAGCTTCCGGCAAGTCTTCCTGTTCCAGCCATTGGGAAAAATCATTCGAACTGAGTTTGAGCCGCAACCGTGCTTCGATGAAGTGATGGTGAATGGAGTGGACGCTGACTCGCGCTATATCTTCCACAAACTGTTGTGTGCTACGTGCGACGAAAGGAGTTGGCAAAACTAAAGCTTCCGAAGCACAAAAATAGAAAGGCTCGCGGGAACGTCGTTCGCTTGAGGCAGGATCGGCTTCAATGTGCGCTGCGACTATTTCTTCAATTTTCCGGCGGATATCCTCGACATCGGTGTATTCACGCACATCGAGGCTTGCCAGTCGTTCGGCAAGCCCTGGTTCGTTACATGCGGAGAAGGCCCAATGCGCAAAATCGTTGGAAAATCCCTCCCGGATAAAGTGGTGCTCCTGCAAGGTTCGGAAGGTGTGTTGGAAAATGGAGTTAGATGAACAAGTATGCAGCGCCCGGAGCAATTCAGAAAGAGTCGTGGCTTTTTCCTGTCCGATGCGGAGCAGATGTGACGAGGTGTTGAAATAAAAAGGCTTCCTTGCTTCTCCATGATCTAAGTTTTCTGATTCTTTCATCGACGTTTCCTCAGTTCTTTAAGTCGTCCCAATTTAACGAAGATGTCCACGTTCTTCACTGAGTACCTCCACAAGCCAGGAGCCAGCGCAGCAGAAAATCAAGCAACTCTTCAGGGGGGCGCAGCAAAATGTCAGCATGGGTGGGATGCAGATCTCGATCAATTAGGATGCGAAGTCCCCGGCTTCCTAGGGCGCGAAATGCATCCTCGTCGGTTTGGTCGTCGCCTACATAGGCCACCGGAGTTTCTGCGCTGCTTTCCTCCAACAGACTCCCGATTACGGTGGCTTTTGTCCGCGTCTTTAACTGAAGCTCGATACCTCCGTTAAACTTGCGCAACAACATTCGTTGCGCACATTGAGAAGGCAAGGTGGCGGATTCCATCGCATTGCATATAGCTCCGGCATCTTCTTTCGGCAGTCCCCGCCAGTGGATCGCTATCCCGGATTGCTTGCGTTCGGCAAGATGGGCGTAGCCCAGAGTAGATATCCATGTCGATGCGATAGCCAGTGCATCTCGATCGTCGTCTTCCATGACAAAGCGAGTGCATGAACCGTCTGGTAACAGACGCTGCCAGCCGTGTGCGCCCCAAATCTCAGGCGGAGCTTGAAGATCAAGAAGTTTGGAGACTTCCCCGCAAGGTCTTCCGGAGATAAGAACTACTCGGACCCTGCGAGTCCGCATAATCTGCTGCAAGAGCGTGCGGACGCCGGGATATGGAACGGCGCGGTCACGATCAATCATGAAGGGTGCAAGGGTGCCGTCATAGTCCAGGAGCAGTAAGCTTTTGTCCGCATCCCTGAGCTTATCCATGAAATCTTCGAGGATCGTGTTGGCTATGGTGACGATCGGTTTTCCCCCTTTCAGGCCCTTTCCTGATTAAGCTGCCGTCGACTCGCTGGCGTGATCGACGCGGTCTTCGTCCACGCGCATATCGCATAGCTCGCCAACTAGATTCGCTGCCCAACGGTAAATGTTGAACTCCCGGACGCTCTTTCGCAATCGCAGCATGCGGCGCCTTTTTTCTTCGGGATTCATTTCAAGGGCGACGCGTATGGCGTCGGCAGTTTGGTCAATGTCATACGGGTTCACCAGCAACGCATCATGCAACTCGCGCGCCGCCCCGGTAAAACAACTGAGAATTAAGGCGCCGTGCTCGTCATCACGTGCGGCAATGAACTCTTTCGCGACCAGGTTCATGCCATCATGCAACGATGTGACGACACACACGTCTGCGGCACGATAATAGCGTTGAATCTCCGCATGGCTGTGCTGTTGTTTAAAAAATACGATCGGCTTCCAATGCCCTTTCTGAAAACGCCCGTTGATGCGATCCGCCTCGGATTCAACCTCTGCGACAAAGTCGTGGTAGCGCTTGATATGGGTACGGCTGGGGGCACCTAGTTGAATAAACGTGAAGTTCCCCTGATATTCGGGGTATTTCTCCAGCAGCCGTTCGATCGCCAGAAAACGTTCAAGAATTCCTTTCGTATAATCAAGCCGGTCTACGCCCACGCCTAAGAAAATTGCTTCGACGCCGTGTTCCTTCAATAAAGCAATTCTTTCTGTATAGGAATCAGGATGTGGGCTCGCATCCCCGAATTCATTGAAGTCAACACTGATCGGAAAGGGCCGAACTGCGGCAATGTGGCCCTGCCGCTCCACGGAAAAACGCTCCCAGTCGACCCGCGATTCCAGCGCACGGTCCACCGTTTGCATGAAATTATTGCAATGGGCTTGCACGTGAAATCCGATTAAATCCGCCCCGAGCAGTCCATCCAACAATTCGCGCTGCCAGGGACAAATGCGAAACGCCTCGGGATTAGGCCATGGGATGTGCCAGAAAATTGCGACACGGGCGTCAGGTCGTTTTTCCTTGATCATGCGCGGCGCAAGCGCAAAGTGGTAATCCTGCGCCAACAGCACCGGCTGTTCGATCCCCTCCATTTCCTGGAGCACTGCGTCAGCAAATTTACGGTTAACCTGTTGGTAATACTCCCAATCGGAAACGCGAAACAGTGGGCGGGTATGCGCGATGTGGCACAATGGCCATAAACCTTCATTGGCAAACCCATAGTAATAACCCTCTTCCTGTTCTTTCGTCAGCCACACTCGACGCAAGGTGTATCGAGGGTCGTCCGGTGGTACGCGCACATGATCATGGCGATCCACAGGTACGCGGTCGCCATCCGCGCTGCCATGGGCGATCCAGGTGCCATTGCAGGCGCGCAGGATGGGTTCAAGCGCAGTCACCAGTCCACTGGCTGGGATCACCACGTTCAGCGATTTGCCGTTACGGGTGTGCAGGTAAGGTTCGCGGTTGGAAAGTACAAGCAAACCGCTTTCGCCGAGCTTGCTTCGAATATGCACGGCCAGTCTTTCCGAGGTCCAAAGAGATTCAGCCGCATCACGCAATTGCGCTTCAGTTTGCGCCGCCGAGCGGGCATGGTGCAGGCTCTCTGCAATCGTCCGCATCTCATAAGTGAGCGGTTGCAAAAAATCCCATTCGGGTAACGCGGCCCGCGACGTCGCGCGTCCGACGCGCAAAGCCCGCATCCATTGGGCAGCGCGAGCGATTGGCCGGGTCAGGCTCCAACGCACGATGACGAGAGTGCACAATGCGATTACCACCATTTGAATCAGGATTCGGGAAAAGGTTTCCCGCCAAAGATGCCGGCGTTGCGCTCCAATGTAGCTTGCGTCATGCACCACCATCAGCGCACCTGCGACGGCGTCTTGCCGATGCATTGGCAAAATGTAAACATGCGCGGAAACACCATTTAATTTCGTAAATTGTCCTGCCTGCTGATTTGAACTCTCTACCGTGGCGATCAGTTGAGAGGGCTGAGAGACACTAGTAACCAGCCCGGGAGTTATCGCGATCACGTCCCCGTGGCTGTTATAGATGGCAATGCCGAGAAGATGTTCGCGGTTGGCATAGCGCTCCACGATTCGCCGCAGTTCACCGTATGTGCTGCGCTCGAAATGGGGTTCAATATTTTCGGACAGACTTTCGCCGAACACTTCTGCACGCCGTTCCAAATCCGCTCGCTGATGACGTTCTTCGAAACGCACTTCAAAGTAAGAAGAAAACAGCGATACGACTGTAATGCCGATGAAGAGCGAACCGATCAGGCGTGCGGTAAGCAAACGCATAGGAATTTAAGTGCTCGCAACTAAGAAGCCGTTTGCCGTGTTCCCTGGTAACTGCTCAATGAACGGGGTTTATCCTCCCGGACGAATGATCCAGAAATGCATCACGAGCGAAAAAACTTAGGATGACTGCGTAAAAAGTGCAGTGCCTACTTTGTTCGAAAAACGCAACAGTTGGACGGCCAGCGTCGCCACCGGGTTGCTTCTGCCTGAAAGAAACTGCATAGATTCAGTGGGTTGCGTGATTCCGCCTGGCTGCCGTTCTCCTCAGGCGAAATCTGAACCAGAGAAACGGCAAAAATCTGGCGCCGCATCCCACGTTTCATTTCTGAGGGTATGGATCACCGAGTAAGAATGCTATCGAGTACCTTCAGTAGGTTGTTCCGTAAAAGCCTTGAGGCGATGGCCAGACCTCAAACGATACATTCGGATTAGCACGATGTGGTTGTTTTCTAGGAGAGCGAGACCCGGGCCCAGTAAGATTTGCAACTCGTCGATCTCCGGGCGAAATCGAAGACGATGAGTTATGTGAAGTAGACATTGCCAGCGTCAGAACGTGGCATCAATGCAAATAAAGAGGAAACAAGAGCAGGACACGAACAATCCTGCCCTCGTGGGTTAGACCGCCCTGCGCAAGGGCTGATCCTCAACATCGCTGGCCGATTCCTTCGTGGAAGAAATGTCCTGCGCGCCATTACGTTCGAGAATTCGTTCAGCCGTCTTCTTTTCATCATTGGTGTCACAATGAACGGAGAGCAAGATACCGCCATTCTTCACCCGCCCCTCGTAACGCTTTGCTTCGTATTCAGGAATACCCATTCCGATCAGCGCGCCGGTGATGACACCGACCGTGCCCCCAACCCCGGCACCGGCCAGGGCAGCCATGATGGGTCCGGCGGCGATGAACGGCCCTATTCCGGGAATCGCTAAGGCGCCGACTCCCGCCAGCCAACCAAGGGCACCGCCAATGACCACTCCAGTCCCTGCGCCAGCGGATGCGCCCTCTGGAGCCTTCGTTCCTTTTTCATGGGCGAAATCGTGCGAATTGGCTCCCTCGGGAAAGAGGACTGAGATGTCCTGATTACTGAAGCCGGCGACTTTCAACGCATCTACCCCTCCTTCGACGCTAAGATAATTTGGGAAAATTCCAAATACGGCTACATTTTTCTTTGACATAAATTTCCTCCTGATTTAAACGACTGGTGATCGCCCTTGAATGACCCGGATGAGAATGACGATAATGGCCAGCACAAGTAGGATGTGAATGAACCCTCCCAAAGTGTAAGAACTGACCAATCCGAGTGCCCATAAAACTAAGAGAATTACAGCAATAGTCCAAAGCATAGTGAACTCCCTGGCAGGAATTTGTTCTGTTAGCTCTTATCCTCGCGTTCCGGTCGAATAAGGTTCGCTGTCTGTTTTGAACTTGCTGGTAAATTCTTGAACCTTGCCGGACATCGCCGATCGTACATCGGCGCCGCTTGCGGGGGCGAATAATAACCCTGCCCCGATGCCCACACCTAAACCGGCGGTAAAGAGAAGAAAATTCGTAAGGGGCGAATGGTCACTACCTTGGATGGCCCTCGATGCTTTCGAAACTCGACGGGCAGCCTCGCGCATGCGATCTTCCGCGGAATCCCGAAGGTCTTGAAATTGATCCGCCGCTCGCTCGCGCGCGGGCCTGCTGGCTAACTCAGACTGTTCCAGTAGGTACAAACCAGCACCCAACAATCCTTTCAATATCTTGTTCATTGAGATCCCTCCTTAGGACTATTTGCATTGCAAAAAACAAGAGCTAAAGGTACATGGGACGTCGACCAATTGACATCGGGGTTGTCGTGTAGATGAGGCGTCTATTTGCCCGAAGTTCTTAAAGGCATTCGAAAGATGAACCGACGATTATTTACGTACAGTTTTGCCGAAAACTCAGGCTTCAACCCGATGCCCATAAGTTCCCGCAACTAATATTCTAATTTCGGTTGCGGCTCTACCATTAAATTTGAGGAGAAAACAATGACGACCGATAATAAAGACAATAAACAGGACCAGGGACAAATCAAACAGCAACAGCAAAACCAAAATCCGTCAGGTTCGGTGAATCCTACGGATAAATCCAAGAACCCTGGACAAGAGGGCATGCGCGATCCCAAAAATGTGAACGACGTCACGAAGAAGGATCCGACGCGGGACAATCCGTCGCAGCGACGCGATGAAGAGCAGCAAGAACCAGAGACTGGGAAGCGACGAGCCTCCTAGTAGAAATAAAGAGAGAAGAAGTCTAAAGCAGGTAGAGAGGGCCGCGGCGAAAGCCGCGGTTTTTTATTGCAAGCGAAGAGTTCATTAATTTGGTTTCCAGAAAGGCGAGGGGCAGGCCACAATTGCGTTTCCGTAACTGGTGGCCTGCCGTGTCGGTAGGAACATACGGGGGTAGCTTTGAAACCAAAGTATGCCGGCAGAAAAAGAGAAACAATCGAGCCAAGTCTGTAGCGGCACTCCCTGATTCCTGTAGGCCTTGTTGTGCTGGGCGATCCTCAATACGAAATCGAACTGCTCAAATTAGGTGTAGCACCTGATGGTCAGTCTCGCCGGCTGGCTTTAACCTTCGATTCATGCAATTGACGAACAGATGGATGCCCAATTGCCCCGAGGAGGTTGATGGTGCCTAATCAGTCAAAGTCGACGGGAGTTGATGCCGAAATTATCAAGCGCGCGCAGGCCGGTGACTCCGAAGCTTTTGAGACGATCTTCAATGCGCACAAGACGCGCGTCTATTATTTATGTCTTCGCATGACCAAGAACCAGGCGGAAGCGGAAGACCTGACGCAGGATGCTTTCATGCAAGTGTTTCGCAAATTGAACCGTTTCCGCGGGGATTCTGCGCTTTCCACCTGGCTCTATCGGATCGCGATCAATACGGTGCTAATGCATTTCCGCAAAAAGTCATTGGCGCAGATTTCATTGGATCAACCCTCGCGAGGCGATGACGGTAAGCCGATTCCCAGGGAATATCCGAGCATCGATAACAATCTTGCAGGGTGCGTCGATCGCATCGCTTTAAACAAGGCGCTCCAGGACTTGCCAGAGGGCTATCGCACAATTTTCCTCCTGCATGAAGTAAATGGTTATGAGCACCAGGAAATTGCCGATTTGTTGGGTTGTTCCATTGGCAATTCTAAATCCCAGTTGCACAAAGCGCGATTGCGGATTCGAGATCTTCTGGCCGGTCCCGAGAAAGTTCAGCGAGACGAGGCTTTCATGTCTCTGTCTGAGGCGGCAGCGTAAGACCAGGAGGAGTGAATTTTAAAAACCGTGCCAGCCAAGAGCTGCACAGAAAACGAGAGATTCTATGCAAATACGACATTGGGCTCATCAAATATCTTTCTTGGTGTTGAGCGCGGTTATAGCTCTGACCGTTAGTGCCAGTTGGGGTGCGGACGACAAGGAGCAAACGGATATCGAGAAGCGCATCGATGCTTCGGCCACCGTTCTCAATGAAATTATGGGAACTCCCGATAAAGCCATTCCCGATAAAATCATGAATGATGCGAAGTGCATCGCCGTAATTCCATCCATGGTTAAGATTGCCCTCGTGTTCGGTGGTAACCATGGCAAGGGGATTGCCACCTGCCGTACGTCCGATGGGTGGAGCGCGCCAGCGCCGATTACGATTACCGGCGGTAGTTGGGGCCTGCAACTGGGCGGCCAGGCGGTTGATTTGGTCATGATCGTCACCAACGATCAGGGTATGCAGCACTTGCTTTCCAGTAAGTTTAAGCTGGGTGCGGATGCATCGGCGGCAGCCGGCCCGGTCGGTCGCGACGCGGCTGCGGACACCGACTGGAAAATGAAGGCTGAAGTCCTTACGTATTCTCGCGCCCGAGGAGTTTTTGCCGGAATCGATCTCAACGGTTCCGCGATTACTCAGGATAAGGATGAAACCAAGATTCTGTATGGCAAGACTTGGCCTTTTGCCAGCATCTTGAGCGGGAAGGTTCCCAAGCCAGCAGGCAGCGGTACCTTCTTGGAAGCAGTGCGGAAGTATTCGCATCAAGCCAAAGAACAAGGTATGTAAACGCAACGCACGCTCGAAACGCTCCTCTAGCTCGAAGAGGAGCGTTTTCTTTTACATAGTGATATTGGGGCGTGGCTCAAGATTGCCAATGAATCACTCAAGCATCCACTGTATTGCCGCCACGTTGCCCTGCATCTAAGCTTTGAAGGTAGTTTCCTAGTCCTTAGTTTACGTAAGGAGAGCCCGTGGTACGAATTCTCGTGGCGGATGATAACCCAGCGGTCCGTCGTTATTTGCGGGGGCTTTTGGAGCAGAAAGAAGAGTGGAAGGTCTGTGATGAAGCGCGGGATGGAAAGGATGCGATCGATCTTTTTCGCAGTAAACACCATGACTTGGTGGTCGTTGATTTTCAAATGCCGACCGTCAATGGTTTGGACGTGGCTAGGGAAATCGTCAAACTCTCCCCTGAAACTCCGATCCTCATGGTCACGCTTTATTTGTCCCGCCAGCTAGAAGAAGAGGCCCGCAAGATAGGAATTCGCGGCGCTTGCGCCAAAACCGATGTCGGGTCTTTGGTCGAGGCTGTTGACGCCCTCCTTCGCCAGGAAAGCTATTTTTCGGTGAACTAACTCTTTAACTCTATACAGTGTTTCCTGTATTCTTACCGTCCGGCAGGAGTGCTATAAATCAACTTGAAAGTCCTGAGTATAGAGCGCAATCCTTGAGCTACAAGGACCCTAGCTTAGGACCATTTTCCTTTACGGATGAGGCCATGAAACAGCGAATCTTGATAGCAGATGACCATGAAGTAGTGCGGCGCGGGCTAGTGACATTACTGCAATCGCACGAAGGTTGGGAGATTTGCGGTGAAGCGCGCGATGGGCGGGAAGCAGTGGAGATGGCCAAGACGCTAAAGCCCGATGTCGTCATTCTCGACGTCGGCATGCCGAACCTAAATGGCCTTGCAGCTACCCGGCAATTAGCGCATCTCGATCCTCCGTGCAAAGTGATCGTCCTAACGATCACGGACTCCGACCAGGTGATTCGCGAAGCTTTGGACGCGGGCGCAAGAGGCTTCGTCCTAAAGTCCGATGCAGCGCGTGACTTAGTGTCGGCTGTGGAGGCGCTAATACGCAACCGCGTGTTCTTCACTCCGCGAGTGAATGATATGGTGCTCGCAGGATTTCTCGAAAAGGGAACGAGCATGTCGAATCATGGCGTGCCGAAACTTCCCACGTTGACGACGCGTGAGCGCGAGGTTTTGCAACTTCTAGCCGAAGGTAAGAGCTCAAAAGAAGTCGCATCATTTTTGAATTTGAGCACGAAGACTGCAGAGACCCACCGCAGCAACATCATGCGCAAATTGGATTTCCACTCCATTCGCGACTTGGTTGTTTACGCTGTGAAAAACAACATTATTCAAGTTCAGGTTCCACCTTCGGGAACGACGGCCGCCTGAGTGTGGCTCATCTCTCCCTCGTAAAGAGAACACACCGATCGGATAAGCTCAAAGCCGCGATTGGCCTTACTGTGGTTCTCTCGTTTTTTTTCACCAACCTGTGTCAAGCAAAAACCCGGCATTACTACGTCGCTGCCGAAGACGTCATGTGGGATTATGCGCCCAGTGGGCTCGATCTGATGCACGACCACGGGGTGCCTCAGCCATGGGCCAAACAAACGAAATGGGCAAAGACCCGCTATATCGAATACACCGATCCCACTTTTACATTGCGAAAACCCCAACCTGACTGGTTGGGCATTCTCGGCCCCATTATCCGTGCTGAGGTGGGCGATACCGTCATTGTTGATTTCCTGAATCGTAGTAGCAAGGCCCACAGCATCCACCCGCACGGGCTGCGGTATGACAAGGCGAATGAGGGGTCGTTTTATTTGCCTGCCGGAGGGCCCGGTGCCCGCGTTCCACCCGGGGAAAGATTTACCTATCACTGGGTCGCGGATGAAGGTAGTGGACCAGCTGCCGGCGATTCCAGTTCCGTCGTATGGTTCTATCACTCGCATGTAGATGATCCGACGGAAATCAATGCTGGTCTTTTGGGTCCCATCGTCATTACCGCTAAGGGAAAAGCGAATCCTGATGGAACGCCGAAAGGTGTGGACCGCGAGTTCGTAGTCCTTTTTATGATTTTTGACCAGCTTGGCGGCAAGAATGAAGGGCTATTTCACTCGATGAATGGGTATATCTTTGGAAATCTTCCCGGTCTCACGATGAAGCAGGGCGAGCACGTGCGCTGGTACTTGTTGGGCATGGGTAACGAGCGCGATCTTCATACGGCGCACTGGCACGGCAA
Organism: Terriglobales bacterium; assembly: GCA_049515835.1. GTDB lineage: Bacteria > Acidobacteriota > Terriglobia > Terriglobales > Acidobacteriaceae > JAJPHW01. The sequence continues at coordinate 13,247 of JBEKTR010000002.1, read as the reverse complement.
AACAGTCACATATCAATCTCGCCGTACCGATGATGTTGAGCTCCTTCCGGGAAGCATGGCAACAGCAGACATGGTAGCCGATAATCCCGGCACATGGATGTTCCATTGCCACGTGTCGGACCATATGGAATCGGGGATGATGGCGACCTACACGATTTACCAGCCCAATCATTGTTCGAGTCCCCTTGAACTAATGTCTGGGAGATTTTGGCAGACCGACGAGTATAGTGTGACGGTCAAGAACGCAAGCTCCAGAGCGATCAAAGGGATTCGACTCGACTTTGATTACCTGATGGGGTCGCAAGTGCGCCGGCGTCCATTTAACCATGAATGGAGTCTTCCCATTGACATTGCCCCTGGGCAGAAAAAAACGGTGTCGATGCCTGCTCCCGGCTCAAAAATCGAGGATGGCGTTTCAGCATGGGTTTTGTATCCCGAAGCTGTCCAGTTCCCAAAAGGTGCTGATTGGCGTCCAAAGCCGGAAGGCGAATGTTTTAAGATTTTCTGGCGGGATGAAGAGCATCCTGAAATGCCCGTTCTCCCTCCCCTACAGATGGAAATTGGTAACGAAGACTGATCGCCATCTACAGTGTTTACCCTACAGGTGGTTACAGCTTTTTGTGTATAGCGAATTAATCTGGGGACGAATACATTCAGTGGGTTGGCGGAAATCCATACTTATCTGGCCTCTCGCTATAGATACATTGTTGGAGAGATTTCATGAAGCGAAATTCTGCGCCTGCAGCTGCTCTTCCCGCAGATGGTGCCGTCGCCGTGGCGCCGAACGGCAGCAACGGTCATAAATCGTCGCCCAGCGGTAGCGAATTGGAAGTGATTCTTTCTTCGCTTCAGACGATGAGAGATGGCGACTTCTCTGTCCGACTCCCTGGATCGTGGACTGGCCTTTCTGGAAAGATTGCCGACACTTTTAATTCGATTGTGGCCGCAAATCAACAAATGGCCGTGGAGTTGAAGCGGGTTGGCCAAGCTGTCGGCAAAGAGGGCAGGACCCGGGAACGCGTTCGTTACCATGAATCCAAAGGTTCATGGGGAGAGATGGGTCTCTCCGTCAATACTCTGGTAGAAGATCTGCTTCGTCCCACTACTGAAGTCACAGGTGCAATCGCCGCCGTCGCCCAAGGGAACCTCACGCAAGCGGTTCGACTCGACGTCGATGGCCGACCTCTCCAAGGCGAATTTCTAAGATCGGCGAATATCGTCAACACAATGATTCAGCGGCTTAGTGTGTTTACCGCCGAAGTGACACGCGTAGCTCGCGAAGTCGGCACGGAAGGAAAGCTTGGCGGGCAGGCGCAAGTCCCCGGTGTGGCAGGAACATGGAAAGACCTCACGGACTCCGTGAACTTGATGGCCAGTAACCTTACGGGCCAGGTGCGCAATATTGCCGAAGTCGCGACCGCCGTCGCAAGTGGCGACCTGTCTCGAAAAATCACCGTGGACGTGCGTGGCGAAATTTTGCAGCTCAAAGAAGCCATCAACTCCATGGTGGATCAATTGCGATCATTCGCTTCCGAAGTAACGCGTGTCGCCCGCGAGGTCGGAACCGACGGTAAGCTTGGCGGACAGGCCGTCGTTCCTGGCGTAGCCGGAACGTGGAAAGATCTTACCGATTCCGTGAATGCCATGGCCGGCAACTTGACGTCGCAAGTTCGGAATATCGCGGAAGTGACCACGGCCGTCGCCCGCGGTGATCTCTCGCGCAAAATTACGGTCGATGTAAAGGGCGAAATTCTAGAGTTGAAAAACACCATCAATACGATGGTGGACCAACTGAACGCGTTCGCCGGCGAAGTCACCCGCGTGGCCCGCGAAGTCGGTACTGAAGGTAAACTCGGCGGTCAGGCTCAAGTTCCGGGTGTTGGAGGAACGTGGAAGGACTTGACCGACAACGTCAATTTCATGGCCAGCAACTTGACCGGCCAGGTCCGCAACATCGCCGATGTTGCTACGGCAATCGCAAAAGGCGATCTTTCCAAGAAAATCACAGTCGATGTTTACGGCGAAATTCTTCAATTGAAGGAAACGTTGAATACGATGGTGGACCAGCTCAACCGGTTCGCCGGCGAAGTCACGCGTGTGGCCCGCGAAGTGGGAACCGAAGGCAAACTGGGTGGGCAGGCCAACGTTCCCGGCGTTGCCGGTACATGGAAAGATTTGACGGATTCCGTCAACTCGATGGCCGGAAACCTGACCGCTCAAGTCCGCAACATTGCCGAAGTCACAACAGCAGTTGCCGGCGGCGACTTGTCGCGCAAGATCACAGTTGACGTGAAGGGCGAAATTCTTGAGCTCAAAGACACCATCAATACGATGGTGGACCAGCTCAATGCGTTCGCCGGCGAGGTCACTCGCGTGGCCCGCGAAGTGGGAACCGAAGGCAAACTTGGCGGACAGGCTCGCGTGCCTGGCGTTGCGGGAACATGGAAGGATCTTACTGACAACGTTAACTTTATGGCCAGCAACCTGACTGGCCAAGTCCGTAACATCGCGGAAGTCGCAACGGCTGTCGCGCGTGGCGACTTGTCCCGCAAGATTACGGTGGACGTGCGTGGCGAAATCCTTGAACTCAAAGACACGCTAAATACGATGGTGGATCAGCTCCGCGCCTTTGCTTCCGAAGTGACACGCGTGGCCCGCGAAGTTGGAACCGACGGCAAACTTGGCGGACAAGCAGGCGTCCCCGGTGTCGCCGGAACCTGGAAGGATTTGACCGACTCCGTTAACTCAATGGCCAGCAATTTAACCGGCCAGGTTCGAAACATCGCAGAAGTTTCGACGGCAATCGCTAACGGCGACTTATCCAAGAAAATCACGGTCAACGTCAGCGGTGAAATCCTGCTCCTCAAAGAGACCATTAATACGATGGTCGATCAGCTCAACGCATTCGCCGGTGAAGTAACTCGCGTGGCCCGCGAAGTGGGAACCGAAGGTCGTTTAGGCGGGCAGGCCAAAGTGCCTGGCGTCGCTGGAACGTGGAAAGATCTAACGGACTCCGTCAACTCCATGGCTGGAAACCTGACGGCTCAAGTCCGCAACATCGCTGAAGTTACCACGGCCGTCGCGCGTGGCGATTTGTCGCGCAAGATTACTGTGGACGTGAAGGGCGAAATTCTTGAATTGAAAGACACCATCAATACGATGGTGGACCAGCTTAATGCGTTCGCCGGCGAGGTCACGCGCGTGGCCCGCGAAGTCGGTACCGAAGGCAAACTCGGCGGACAGGCTCAAGTTACAGGCGTCGCGGGTACTTGGAAGGATTTGACGGACAACGTCAACTTCATGGCCAGCAACTTGACGGGCCAGGTCCGTAACATCGCAGAAGTTGCGACTGCCATCGCGAACGGCGATTTGTCTAAGAAAATTACCGTGGACGTACGCGGTGAAATTCTGCTCCTCAAGGAAACGCTCAACACGATGGTCGAGCAGTTAAGATCATTCGCCGCCGAAGTGACGCGCGTGGCGCGCGAAGTTGGTAGCGAAGGCCGTCTGGGTGGGCAGGCAAACGTCTCCGGTGTGGCCGGAACGTGGAAGGATTTGACGGACTCTGTCAATTCCATGGCCGGGAACCTCACGGCGCAAGTCCGCAACATCGCGGAAGTTACCACGGCCGTGGCGCGCGGCGACTTGTCCCGCAAAATCACAGTCGACGTGAAAGGTGAAATTCTTGAGCTGAAAAACACCATTAATACGATGGTCGATCAGCTCAATGCATTCGCCGGCGAAGTGACGCGTGTTGCCCGTGAAGTAGGAACTGAAGGAAAGCTCGGTGGCCAGGCTCACGTGACCGGTGTGGCCGGGACCTGGAAAGATCTGACGGACAATGTAAACTTCATGGCCGGCAACCTCACCGAGCAAGTCCGCGGTATTGTGAAAGTTGTGACCGCAGTCGCGAACGGCGTTCTCACGCAAAAGTTGACGGTGAACGCCAAAGGTGAAGTTGCTGCTCTCGCTGAGACGATCAACAACATGACCGACACGTTGGCGACCTTCGCCGATCAGGTCACCACGGTTGCTCGCGAAGTCGGTGTAGATGGACGTCTCGGTGGCCAAGCCAACGTCCCCGGCGCCGCCGGAACTTGGAAAGACTTGACCGGCAACGTGAACCTGCTTGCGGATAACCTTACCAACCAGGTCCGCGCGATCGCTGAAGTGGCGACCGCTGTCACGAAGGGTGATTTAACGCGATCCATTCAAGTGGAAGCCCGCGGCGAAGTCGCCGAGCTTAAAGACAATATCAATACGATGATCAACAACCTCCGTCTTACGACGGAGCGCAACACCGAGCAGGACTGGCTCAAGACCAACCTCGCCCGCTTCACTGGAATGTTACAGGGGCAACGCGATCTTGCCACGGTCGGCCAGATGCTGCTATCGGAGCTTGCACCGCTGGTCAATGCCCAACTTGGCGTCATTTATCAAATGGAGAGTACCGAAGAGACAGAGGAAATGGTGTTGCTGTCCGGGTTTGCCGGTGATGGTGAAAACGGACACTTGCGTCGCTTGAAACCCGGCGAAGGATTAATCGGCCAATGTGCCAAAGAAAAACGGCGCATGTTAATCACCGATCTTCCGCCGCAAACGATTTCTGTTCGCTCGGGATTGTTCGAAGCCGTTCCGCGTAATGTCATCGTCCTGCCGGTTCTTTTCGAAGGCCGCGTCAAGGCCGTCATCGAACTGGCATCGCTGGGCTCGTTTACCGCCTCTCATCTCGCATTTCTGGAGCAATTGACCGCTAGTATCGGCATCGTGCTCAACAGCATCGAAGCCACGATGCAGACTGAAGGTTTGTTGAAGCAATCGCAACAGTTAGCCGCCGAACTGCAGACCCAGCAGCGCGAATTGCAGCAGACCAACGAACAGTTGGCGCAAAAAGCGCAACAACTGGTCGAGCAGAACGTCGAAGTCGAACGTAAGAACCAGGAAATCGAACAGGCGCGCCGAGCGCTCGAAGAGAAAGCCAAAGAACTCGCTCTTACGTCGAAGTACAAGTCAGAGTTCCTGGCCAACATGTCTCACGAATTGCGAACTCCATTGAACAGTATTCTCGTTCTAGGACAGCAACTTTGCGATAACCCTGATGGCAACCTGACTCCCAAGCAAGTTGAATTTGCCCGCACCGTGCACGCCGCAGGTACAGATTTGCTACACCTGATCAGCGATATTCTTGATCTCTCCAAGATCGAATCGGGTACTGTATCGGTAGAAGCTGAAGAAATCTTCATCTCAACCCTTCTTGAAACAGTTGCGCGTCCGTTCCGTCACGAAGCTGAAAACCGCAAACTTACGTTTGAAGTGCAAACTGGTCCTCAAGTTGGACGAAGCCTGGTGACGGATTCGAAACGTTTGCAACAGGTCCTCAAGAATCTTCTCTCGAATGCGTTCAAGTTTACCGACCAAGGTGGAATTAAGTTCTCCGTTTTCGTGGCAAAGGATGGCTGGAGCGAGAATCACCCCATTCTCAATAAAGCCGCTTCCGTCATTGCGATGGAGGTTGCCGACACTGGCATTGGCATCCCACTCGACAAGCAGCGCATTATCTTCGAGGCCTTCCAACAGGCCGATGCTGGTACGAGTCGTAGATACGGCGGAACTGGTCTGGGTCTCGCCATCAGCCGCGAACTTGCGGGATTGTTGGGTGGCGAGATTCAACTGCAAAGCGTGCCGGGGCAGGGCAGCCGGTTCACTTTGTATCTCCCGAATACTTATGCCGGCCCAATTGCCACGACTCCGCGGTCGGAACCCGCTTCTTCTCCGTTGCAGCTCTCGAGCATTAAAGTCACGGAGAGTCCGGCCGAGCACATCGCGGACGACCGCGAAAATCTTTCCCCGGACGATGCGATTCTGCTCGTCGTGGAAGATGATCCGCATTACGCGCGCATTCTCTGCGATTTAGCGCACGATAAAGGCTTCAAAGTATTGCTGGCGATGCGCGGCGCTGAAGCGCTAACGCTGGCGCGCACCTTCCATCCTACTGCGGTGTCATTGGATGTATTTCTACCGGACATGCTGGGATGGACCGTGCTCAACCATCTGAAACAAGATACGGCCACGCGGCACATTCCTGTCCAGATGCTGACACTGGATGAAGACCGTCAGCACGGGTTGGCGCGTGGGGCCTTTGCATTTGTGACTAAGCCAATTAGTGCAGACGAAATCGGGGGTGCGCTCGGCCGCATGAAAGATTTCGCCGCGCAAAAATCCAGAAATCTTCTGATCGTGGAAGATGATGCGCGTGAGCAGACCACCATTAAAGAACTTTTAGGTTACGAAGATATTGGCCTTACGACTGTTTCAACCGGGGGTGAGGCTTTAAGCGTCATGACCGAGCAGCAGTTCGACTGTGTCGTCCTTGATCTTCTGCTTCCTGATATGTCCGGATTTGAAGTGCTGGAAAAGATGCGTGATACACCTTCGCTCTGCAATTTGCCTGTTGTAGTATTTACCGGCAAGGAGCTTTCTCCCGATGATGACGCGCGGCTCCATGTTCTAGCCCGCAGCGTTGTTGTTAAAGGTGTCGAATCACCGGAACGGTTGCTGGACGAGACCGCCTTGTTCTTGCATCGAGTAGTCGCCGACCTTCCCCCGAACAAACAGAAAATGCTTGATCGCTTACATCGATCCGACGAGGCCCTGGCCGGACGGAAGGTCCTCGTCGTGGACGATGACGTTCGCAATATTTTCGCACTGAGCAGTATGCTCGAGCGTCGTGGAATGAGCGTTTTGACGGCTGGGACGGGGCGCGAAGCGATTAAGGTTTTGGAATCGACGCGCGATGTAGCCATTGTTCTCATGGACATCATGATGCCCGAGATGGATGGTTACGAAACCATGCAAGTCATCCGGCAAAGTGCGGCATTCCAACGATTGCCGATCATCGCGCTCACTGCAAAGGCTATGAAAGGAGACCGTGAGAAGTGCCTCGAAGCAGGTGCATCGGAATACCTGGCAAAGCCAGTCAATACCGATCAACTGCTCTCCGTGCTCCGTATGTGGTTGCACCGGTAGTTCTTGAAGGAACCAACTAATGCCGAATGAAAAAGTCAACATATTGATGGTGGATGATCAGCGCGGAAAGCTCCTCAGTTACGAGGTGATCCTTGAGGAATTGGGGGAAAACCTGATCAAAGCCAGCTCCGGGAAGGAAGCACTGGAGTGTCTCTTAAAAGACGAAATCGCGATTGTGTTGATGGACGTCAGCATGCCCGATTTGGACGGTTTTGAATTGGCTGAAATGATCCGGCAGCATCCACGTTTCCAGACGACTGCCATTATTTTCATCTCCGCCGTTCACATGCAGGCCATCGATCAGCTGAAGGGCTATCAAAGAGGAGGAGTCGATTACATTTCGGTTCCTGTGATTCCAGAGCTATTGCGAGCAAAGGTCAGCGTCTTTGCGGAGTTGTTTCGCAAAACCAAGCAATTAGAACAGCTAAATGGAGATCTTCGCCGTCTATCGAGTCATTTAATTACGATGCAAGATGAAGAGCGCCGTCGCATCGCTCGTGAGTTGCATGACGGTCTGGGACAGGATTTGGTCGCAGCAAAAATGTTGCTCGATCAATGCACGCCTCGTGCTTCCGAAGAGTCAAGAATTGAGAAAGCGAGGCAGGCATCAGGAATTATGGATCTTGCAATCCAGCAGGTGCGGAGTATGTCGCATCTTCTCCACCCGCCGCTTTTGGACGAGGTTGGGATCGTTTCGGCTCTCACATGGTATGTCGAAGGTTTCAGCAAGCGTAGTGGGATCAAAACGTCTGTGGGCATTGATCCCATCGATTTTCCCCGGCTGGATCGGGAACTGGAAATCACGATATTTAGAGTCGTACAGGAAGCATTGACGAACGTTTTCCGGCATGCTCAGGCCAGGGAAGCGTGGGTAAGTCTAACGAATCGTGCCAACAAAGTCACCGCATCGGTACGCGATGACGGTCAAGGGGTGAGCCAGCGCGTGGCCGACTTGAAACCTGGCAGTATTGGGATAGGTATCGGCGGCATGAAGCAACGGGTTCGAGAATTGGGCGGTGATATTACCATTTCCGCTGCCGAACCGGGAACGATTTTGGAAATCGTGATTCCATGTCCTGTGAAAGTGTCGTTGGAGATGCGAGTAACCGTTTAAATACAGGCAGCGTGGTTTTTATACAGTATTCGCCCGATTCACTTTTTTTTTCGAATTCAACAAAATAGTCAGTAAATGGCTACCTCTACACGAACCTCTTACGTTATCGACCGGGCTATCCCCATGATCAGCCCCTCCCTTGAGCTTGATTGGCGAACTCTTTATCAGGAGGCTATTTTTGAAGACGATAAGGCAAAGATAGCGGAACGCGTAGCAGCCGCCGAGAATGCCCTGCGTGCCAACGCAGCCAGCATGATGGCGAATAGCCAGGAGAACTCCAAGGAACAGCGGGACATGGAAAGGGCCATGTATTTCTTGAGGCTTCTGGGAACGCAGGAGTGGCACTAAGTGCCATTGTTAACTGACTCGCGACGGAACACCACCACCAGACCCTTAAGCTGATCGCCGGACTTCAACCGTGAAGCGCTGAAAATCACCTTTAAGAAACTGCCGTCCTTTCGCACAAACACGTCGCGGTGCTCTTGCAGATCGATTCCTTGTTGGAGCACCTGGAGACCTTGGCAATCCGCCGCCGGGAACGGGGTGCCATCGGTGTGTTTGTAGTGCGTTACATCGTGCATCTTCTTTCCCAGCAATTCTGAGCGGGACCATCCAAACATCGACTCGGCCGCAGGATTCATATAAGTAAGAAGACCGTTGGTGTCCACTGTGTAGAGTCCTTCAGCCATACTGGACATGGCAGCGCGAAAACGCTCTTCGCTACTGCGCAGCTCTTCTTCGAGGGCGGCGCTTTGCTTGAGAATCTCTTCGGTGTCCGTTTTGTGCGCAACGATGGGAAGGTTGCCGGTCTCGAAGGGCTCGTTTCGCTGGATATTATCAAGTGCGGCAAGTAATTGATTGGATATGGCTGATTTTACGACGTAGCCATGCGCACCGGCCATTAACGCCTGCCGCACCATTTCGCCGATTTCGTGCTGGCTGAGAATCAGAACCTTCGTGTCTGGAAGAAGTCGGCGGATTTCACGAGTCGCTTCCAGTCCATTCATCTTCGGCATGCTGACGTCCATTACCACGACGTCCGGCTTTAGGACTTTCGCTTGCTCTACGCCGTCAAGTCCGTCACCGGCCTCGCCAACCACCTCAATGTCGGAGCGGGTCTCGACGAGAGACCGTACTCCACGGCGCACGACCTCGTGATCATCGACGATCAACACTCGCACGTGGCAGCCCTCAGCCGACGAGATTTAATCGTTTTGCGAACACAAACCATCATGAACGTACCCGTTTTGTAGGTCGCGACAGACTAGGAGAGATGACACCGCTCGGAAAGCTAGAGAAGCGATTTCGAACCCAAAGTTGAGCCCACTGGATGTCTTTTCCAATAGAATGACGCAGCCCTATTCATACCACTATGCGACCAACCAGCAGGGACAATCCATACCGTGGTTACTTGATGATGAAATAGTAAACAGCGGTAGCGATCTCAAATCGTGCGGTAATGGAAGCAAGAAAAATGCTATTTGCGGCCGCGTCGAATGTTCCACAATTGGCTCAATGCTTGGGCTGCATCGCTAAGGGCTTGTTTTTCAAGCGTTTGCCGGGTTGGGGGCGCAGTGATACGCCGCTGGTAGATGGGCATTCTTGCAGTAGTCGGTATCGAAATTGAAATGCTGTTCTCCGCCAAAACGGCCAAACTCGAATTCAGCGCATTCTTGAGGTCGAAGGGGGAGATCGATGAAATGGATTCGCTGTTCACGGTAATTCAGGATCCTTTCCTTAGGAAGTTGACTCTATCCCCTAAGCTATAGAATCGTTAGCCAACGCAACATCGGGCGGAATACTCGCTATTGCGTAGAGAAAACCGTGTTTGTAAGGAATCTTCACGGTAGAGAGTTCACGTAACACGGTCCGCTCGTGTTTTGCGTGGGAGGTGTTGGCGGAGTTACCCAAGGCGGATTGTTGAAATCGAAGAATTCGGACATGTTCGGTTGCGCTGCATCCCGTGCGGTCAAGGACGGAACAGAGAAGCGGGTTTCGATGAACTTGAGGATCGCTGTGGTGTCCGCGACGGTGTGTGATACGTAATTTTTCTTTGCGTACGGAGAGATTACGATCAAGGGCACGCGATATCCCGTGTAGGTGAAATTACAGTCGCCAACGCCTGGCGTTCCGTAGCAAATGTCTGTTGGCAGCAAATCGGAGGGCGCAATGCCGTCTGGTTGAGTTGCCGGCTGCGGAGGCACATGATCGTAAAGGCCGCCGAACTCGTCGTAGGTGAAAATGAAGGCTGAATCTTTCCAGTATTGGCTCTGCATGAACTGGTTGATGACGCCGGCAACATAGTCCGCGCCACGCTGGATGTCGCTGGGCGAGCCATCATTGTTAGTCGGATGCTCATCCAGCCCGGCGTCGGATGCAGCCTCGATTTGCGCAACTTGCGGCAAGGTCCCATTCGCCAAGTCATTGTCGAAATCAGAATTTGGAACTCCAATGGTGCCGATATTTCCAGGATACAGGGTCGGAATATTCTGACCCCATTGAAAGTCCTGCACATAACTAAGCTCTACGAGACAGGAGGCTTGATAGGGTGCCGTACACGGGCTATTAGTCGGGTTCACATAAATTTTCCACGTGATGCCAGCCGTGATCAGTTCCTGGAAAATCGTGGGAGCTGTCAGCAACTTTTGATCATTGCCGTTCGACCCGATGGGATAGACATAGCCCTGTGAGGTGGCAGCGATGAGATACTCGCGATTGGAATTTGTTCGCGTCAACACCGGGTTGAACCAGCGATCCGACGTGCCGAAATTGGAGGCCATGAAATAGTAATAGTTGAGATCGGTGGAGTCGTAATAACCGATGGCACGAATTCCGTCAACGTCGTAGAAAGGATTACCGCCGTAGTAACCCATTTCCCGGGCGTCATGACCGGCAGTCCAAACAAACCCGTTTAGCGTCGGAGGACGTGTTCCGTTCTGGTCGTTGTAATCCCAATCGACGTGCGCTTCGTTCCAAGAAGGGCTCGGGTTCTCGATGCATTGCGTAATCAGGTGATATGACGTCACCGGACTCGAGGGATCAAACACGCAATCTTGAAATGGCGCCGGCGGCGTTTGGTACGGGTCGCTAGGATTGCAACCAGGAATCGCTGGAGCCGGCCCGTAAAGCGGAGGAATGCCGGAAGTAGGATTGAATTGCGGCAAACCATCCAAAGATTGATCCGGGAATCCGTTTTGTGCCCAATATTGCCGCAAAGCGCCGAAATAGTGATCGAACGACCTATTTTCCTGGGCGAAGAAAATAACGTGGTTGAGGGGCCAGATGTTTGCAGTAGCGCTCACCGACTCATTCGTAGTCATGTCTACCGTACAAGTCGAGCTGCCACTACAGGCTCCTCCCCAATTCACAAGATAGGAGTTTGCGCTGGTTGTGGCTGTGAGTGTGACCTGCGTGCCGGGAGCGAAATTGCCAGTGCAAACCGTTCCGCAGGTAATTCCGGCGGGGGTGCTGGTTACGGTGTCGCCGCCCGTCCCCGAGAGTTGCACCATCAGGGCATACGAATTTGCCTCCGCGCTAAAATTCGCAATAACGGAAACCGCATTGTTCATCGCAACTGTACATGTACCCGTCCCGCTGCATGCACCGCCCCAGCCCGCAAATGTTGAGGTTCCAGACGGTATGGCCGCGAGCGAAACCTGAGTTCCCGCGGGGTAGGTCGCTGAACAAGTTGAACCGCAATTAATGCCCGCGGGGGAACTGGTAACGGTTCCCGTGCCTGAGCCACCTAGGGTGACAGTGAGCCTGTCGGCACTCGTCAGCAGGTTGAAAGTCGCTGTGACACTTGCGTTATTGGCGAGGGCGACTGTGCAGGGAGCCGTTCCTGTGCAAGCACCGGTCCAGCCGGCGAAAGATGAACCGGACGCCGGTGAAGCCGTTAAAATAACGCTGGTATTTTCATTGAAGGTCGCGCTGCATGTCGAACCGCAATCAATGCCCGCAGGAGTGCTGGTCACGGTGCCCGTTCCCGAGCCAGTAAGCGTCACGGAAAGCTCCTTGGCAATCGTGAGCATGTTAAATGTTGCTGTGACGGCCGCATTGCTGGCGAGGGCTACCGTGCATTTGCCCATTCCCGTGCATGCGCCGGACCATCCCGCGAAGGCCGAACCGGATGTCGGTGAAGCGGTCAATGTGATACTCGTGTTTTGATTAAATGTTGCGCTGCACGTCGAGCCACAACTAATGCCCGTGGGCGCGCTAACGACGGTTCCGGTGCCAGTGCCGGTAAGTGCAACTTTCAGTTGTGCAGTCGAGGTTGGGCTCGGGGTCGGGGAAACACCCAAGCCTCCGCAGCCGCCCAGTGCGGCAGTGAGGATCACAAGTAGACTTAGAGACGAGGTGCGCGCAACATATTGAGAGATCATGTGGGAAATCCTGAACCGCGCGTTAGATGAAAATACTTAGAGCATCGGTTGTACCCTCAGCGAAATCCCTCAGATGTTTAGGTGGAATCCTGTAATTTTCAACAGTTTTTGCATGGTTTGGCGATAATCTACGGCAAACCCCTTACCCATTTAGTGCCAAGAATGTATGGGATTGACTTGGAGACGGCTTTAACGTTGGAGAAGTCGGCTGGAAACGAGAGGTTTCTGGCTCTAGACGATATGAACCCATTGCGAATCGTAATTGCGGACGACCATGAATTAGTGCGACGCGGAATTCGTGCGTTAGTCGCAACCCGACCGGGGTGGACGATCGTTGCGGAAGCGGCAGACGGTCGCGACGCCGTACAGATCGTTCACGACATGAAGCCTGATGTCGTAGTTATGGACATCGGCATGCCCAATCTCAACGGCTTGGACGCGACTCGTCAAATCGTGGCAGTAGTGCCCCAAACTCGAATCCTGATTTTGACGATGCACCATTCGGAGCAAATCATCCGTGAAGTCATTGCCGCAGGAGCGCGAGGTTTTCTTCTGAAGTCGGATACGGGAAAAGAACTAATTCATGCAATCGAGGCATTGCAAAATCACCGGACTTTTTTTGCGACTGAGGCTGCTGAATATATTCTCGAGGGATATCTAAGCACTCATCGCACGGCGGAAGCTGTCTCCAAGAGCGTGCTGACACCACGGGAAAGGGAAGTCGT
>JBEKTR010000001.1:0-81460 GCA_049515835.1 Terriglobales bacterium | reverse complement strand
TTTGTCTCACGATTTGCTGTCGTATGCGCGCTTCAGTGTCTCGATGTCCATCTTTACCATCTTCATCATGGCTTTGAAGACGCGCTGCGATTTTGCAGGGTCTTTGTCTTTCATGAGCTCGAAGAAGACTTTAGGCACAATCTGCCACGAGACTCCAAACCTGTCCTGAAGCCAACCGCACTGCACTTCTTTTCCGCCATCAGTCAGCCGGCTCCATAGGCGGTCAACTTCCGCCTGATCCTCACAGTTCACCAGAAAGGAAATCGCGGGCGTGAACTTGAACTCCGGCCCCCCATTCAGTGCAATGAACGGCTGCCCATCAAGTTCGAAGTTGACAATCATTACTGACCCCTTCGGCCCTGGCCCCGCATCGCCATAGCGCTCGATATTAGAGATCTTTGAATTCTTGAAAATCGAAACATAATAATTTGCTGCTTCTTCGGCGTTGCCATCGAACCACAAAAACGGGTTGATCTTATGCATTTCTCTGCCTTTCTGAGAATTGGGAAACGATGCCCGACCGTTTTCCCCGCTGGCCGGGCTCGCCTTCTATGGGTTTGTCGAGCGGTTGCGTCGAAAATCGACAATCGCGGACGATATTTTTCTTGCCTTATGCTGCCTTTTCCGCCGTCTTTTCGCAGTTCACCATCCAGGGGATGCCAAAGCGATCGGTGAACATTCCAAATCGCACAGCCCAGAATGTCTCCGCAATTGGCATATGAACGGTGCCGCCTTCTGAAAGCGCGCTGAAAATGCGGTCGGCTTCTTTCGGGTCGGTGACGGAAATATTCACTGAGAAGCCCCCGGGCTTGGAGTAACGTCCCGGCGGCGCGTCTGAAGCCATAATCAACTGGCCATTAAGCGTGATAGAAGCGTGCAAAATCTTGGAACGCCACTCGGCTGGAACTTGATTCTCGGCAGGACTGCCCGCGTGAGGGATCATGTTTTCGATCTTGGCGCCGAGGACCTTCTCATAAAACTTGAAAGCGGCTTCACAGTCGCCATTGAAAAGCAGGTAAGGATTGAGTTGCATGTCTGACTCCGCAATTGATTTTTTATCGTGCACTGTGAGACTATATTAAAATTAACTTGCAATATGCAAGTGAAAAATTGTAAAAAATGCGCCAGCCGTCCGATCCTTCGATGAAACGCCGCTCTGGTTGTCCTTTGAATGCATCCGTCGAGATGCTGGGCGATCGCTGGTCGCTTCTGATTATTCGCGACATGATGTTGCGCGGGTCGAAGACGTTCAATGAGTTTCTTAATTGCTATGAGGGCATTGCGACCAATATTCTTTCCGACCGCTTAAAGCGATTGGTTGGGTATGGAATTTTGGAAAGCGAACCGGACGCGGAGGATGGCCGTAAGCTGATTTACCGGTTGACAGAAAAGGGTATTGACCTCGCGCCAGTGATGACCGAAATGGTGCTTTGGGCATCTGCTCACGAAAAGACCGAAAACAAAGCACTCGTCGATGAAATGAAAAAGAACAAGGCCGAATTCCAGGCGCGAATTCGGGCGAATTGGCTGCATGGCAGAAAAACTATTCGGGGTCGTCAGGAATTTCCACGGGATAAGTAGGCGCTTGCTTTTTCGCAGTGGCAGGATGGGTTGCGTGAGGCAGGCTGAAGGTGCCCGCGCTGTAATGGCCTTTCTTTTCGACATCGTATTCTTTGGGCAATGGAGGCAATCGTGCTCCATCGCCGCCAAGTTGACGCGCATGATCGATGATGATTTCCGCGCGGCCTTGGTATTCGGTCACTTTCCCATGTACTTCTATACTTCGGCCTTGCAGTTGCCGCACATCCCCGACGTTCTTTAAATTTCGTGCGAAAACGACTGCTGAGAATGGGCAGACGGGCGAATCAGCGCAAAAACTTAAAACCGTAACCCCATGTTCCAGTTGATTGATGTGATAGATTTTTCCGCTTACACAGCGAACCTCGCCAATATGCTGTCCCGCGTCGGTGTGATTCAGGCATTGGGCTGCGCAAATCGTCGTCGTCGCAATGATGACGAAGAAGGAAAAGAGTAAACGCACATGCTCATGCTAGGCTCGCCAGCCTAGTTTGGAGTGTTCATTTCAGAAAATATTTTGAGATTCGTCCCGAAACGGGAAAGAAGAAAATATGATGAGCCGGCTTCATCCCCGTTGCAATGACACTCAGCACGAAGTCGGGCAGGGTTGAGCCTGCCCAACGAGTGCGCGTCACTCTGTAGATTTAGCTGAACGCTTTGACAGCGGCGGCTTCGTCGTCCTTGACATCGAAAACTGTATAGAGCTTGGTGATTTGCAAGAGGTCGTGGACTTTCTTGGTCAGGTTCAGGAGTTTGAGTTCGCCGCCCTGATTGCGCACGGTGGTAAACGCGCTCACCATTTCGCCGATGCCGGAGCTATCAATATAAGTTACGTCGCCAAGGTTCAGCAGAATTTTCTTGTTGCCTTTGGCCAGAAGATCGCGCACAGCATCGCGCAAAATAACGCTGCCTTCGCCCAGCGTGATGCGCCCACTGCAATCCAGAATGGTTACGCCGTTCACTTGGCGCACGTTCGTTTTCATGGTCACTTGAGAAGCCTCCTAAGTGCCCGCGGTTGGTCCGTGGACATGTTTAACTAATTTAATTTGTGTGCCTGTGGGCGAAGGCTGTATATCAACCTCGTCCATAAACGACCGAATCAAGAAAATCCCCCTGCCGGACGTTTTCATTAAGTTTTCGGGAGCCAGCGGGTCGGGGATGGCAGCCGGGTCCAGTCCCTTTCCCTCATCGCAAATCGTAATCACCAGATCCTGGCCAGTTCGTTCAAAATCCAATTTTACCTTTTTCCCCGGATCGTAGGCGTTTCCGTGAAGCACGGCGTTGACTGCGGCTTCGCGCACCGCCATCGAAATGCGCATAACTTCTTCTTCATCGAAGCCATTTTCGGCGGCAATGCGGCTAGCGGCCTGCTCGGCGCTATCCACCGTTTCCAACGTCGAATCCAGCGTGTAGGAGACCCGTTGTTCGGTCATGGCTCAGTCGCAGTAATTCGTGTTCCCCTGTTAGTGCGAATTCAGGCCGCTAGAGCGCAAGAAAATGCCGCGAATTGCGGAATCGGTAGTTTGCCTTGTCTGCTGTGGAAATGTCAACGCACTCCTTGCAGAATGGCGCAAAACGCTCATTCTGGTTTAAGATGCGCGCGGTTGCGCCTTGAAACTCAATGTAAAGAGCATAAATCGCTCGCTCTCAGAATGGCCTCTCCATTTTAGTCGAGGTGGATAAGAGCGTATCGAACGCTTCACATCTGCCACATTAGCCTTCGGAGCCAAGTTCCTTAACTGCAGGCTGCGCCTTTATACCCTGCAATTGCGCAGGTAAACTCTGCAACTTCGCTTGTAGAATGAACATCTGTTGACTGAACATGAGCACCATCGTCCAATACGCGCAGGAGATCTGCCGGTGAAAGCGCAGTGTTTGCCCTTCAGTCAGATTCCACATACTACGGCGTTGTTCTCCGATTTTCTTGCAGGATCCACCCAGGCAAGCCAATTCTATCCCCGTTCAGGTCAGTTTTCGACGTGGTTTCGTGATGCTGCGGAGGAGTTGAAGTACGATTCCGTTCGCCGCGGGCAGGTCGCGGCAATTCTGGAAAAGCAAAACCGGTCTTGGGGTGCTTCACCGCAAACTTTGGCGAACCTCGCCCGGCTTCGAGGTGGGGCCTGCGCATTCGTGACCGGCCAGCAAGTAGGACTGTTTGGGGGCCCACTGTTCACGATTCTCAAAGCATTGACGGCCATCAAGTTCGCTGACGAAGCATGCCGGGGCGGAATTGATTGCGTTCCGATTTTCTGGCTCGCCAACGAAGACCATGATTTGGCCGAGGTTAATCACGTTTCCATACTATCTTCTGATTCTGCCTTGCAGACCCTTACCACGCCCACGCATGCAGGCGGTGATGCACAGGTAGGATCGATTGTATTCGGGCAAGAGATCGTTCCTGAGTTCGAGCAAGCGGCACAATTGCTTGGCGAGTCTGAAATCACCCAGATAATTCGCGAAGCATATCGTCCGGGAGAGAGCTTTGGTAGCGCCTTTGCGCGGTTGTTCGCGAGGCTCTTTGCAAATTGGGGATTGATTTTGCTGGATGGCTCCGATGCTGAGCTTCGCAAAATTGCGCAGCCAATGTTCCGCACTGCAATCGAACGAGCAGGAGAATTGGGTGAGGCGCTTCTTGGCCGCGGCCGTGCACTTGAAGCGGCGGGCTACCACCAGCAGGTCAAAGTCTCAACTTCTTCGACGCTCTTGTTTGCAATCCAGAATGGTGCGCGGCTTCCCATCCATCGCCGTTCGAACGGTCGATCCACGACTGAATTCGCCATCGGCGAGGATCAACTCGATTTGAGTGAATTGCTTTCGCGGATTGATAAGGCTCCAGAAAATTTCAGCCCGAATGTGTTGCTGCGGCCGGTTGTACAGGATTATTTGCTGCCGACATTAGCTTATGCGGGAGGGCCAGCTGAGGTTGCGTATTTTGCGCAATGCGGAGTGGTTTATCAAGCCTTGGTCGGCAAAGTAACTCCAGTGGTATCTCGTCTTTCCGCCACATTGATAGCCGACAAAGCTCAGGCTTTACTTGAATGTTACGGCTTGACCTTTTCGGATCTCTTTGAGGGGGCTAACGCCGTACAGGAACGGTCCGCGGCACGCACGATACCGCCTGATTTGCGGGCTGCCTTTGAATCCGCGTCGCAGGATTTGGATCGTTCACTTGAAAGGATTCGAACAGCCATCGCCAAGCTCGACCTCACCCTGGTGGCCGCAAGCACGACCGCAGCTTCGAAAATGCATCACCAGATCAATCGCTTGCGTGGCAAAGCAGCGCGGGCTGAGTTGGCGCGTAACGAACTAGTAGGCCGCCACGCGGAGTTTCTTGCTAACACTCTGTATCCCCGCAAAACGCTACAGGAGCGGGAGATCGCGGGCGCCTATTTTCTGGCCAGATACGGCCTCGGCTTGCTGACTTATCTCCATGACAGCTTACGCACGGATTGCCTGGATCACCAGTTGATTAGGGTGTCATTCTGAGAACGCTTCCATTGTCAGCCTAAGTTGTGCACTTCCAAGATGCGCGATCTCGGTATCCTGTGATTCAATTATCAGTAGAACGATGACGCTGCTTGTCAAAACTCCGCTACCCCGCCTGCTCTGGTGGAGGACCGCTCGCATGGCTCCTGGCTTTGCCTTTCTACTGTTACGGGCCCATCAGCAAGACATCTTCAACATCGTATGGGCATTGGTTTTCGGGTTTGCCACGTTGAACATTCTGAGCATGGCGGCCCGGCAGCATGAAAACACGCGCAGAAGACTTAATTTTGGTGAATTGCTGGCAATTATCATCCTTTTTGTCGCAATCGGACTTCTGGCTTGGGAAACGCTCAATCTCTTCCATGTTTTTCCTCTCAAATTGCAGCTATAGAACATTGGAATGCTGAGATTCCATGAACGATAGCTTGCTCGCCGACACTGCGGTATCATGAGCAAGCATGACAAAGTCTGTGAGGAACACGGCGTTCGACGTGACCTGCCCCTGCTGCAACGCAGTGTTGAAGGTTGACTCGGAAACGCGAGCGGTGATTGCCCACACTGCAGCTGTCAAACCCAAGACTTTTAATGACATCGAAGAGGCGGCGCGCGCCATGAAAGAGCAGGACAGCCGCCGCGATTCGATTTTTCGCCAGTCTGTTGAAAACCAGAAAAATGCTTCAGACCTGCTCGAAAAGAAGTTTCAGGAAGCAATCAAGAAGGCCAAAGAGACACCTGACACTGGCCGCCCCATTCGCGACTTCGATTTGGATTAACCTCTAATCGCGAGCGCCATGCTATATTCGCTTTTCCGTGTCTGAAGCGAAACTTTATCCCCGCACTGCACTCGCTCTGCTCACGACACTGAACCTGCTCAATTATGTTGACCGTTCGGTGCTTTTCGCGGTTCAGCCGCTGGTGCAGCGCGAATTTCATCTCACCAACACAGAGGTTGGCTACCTAACCAGCGCGTTTCTCGGTTTCTACATGATCGCGGCGCCATTTACGGGCCCGCTCGCGGATCGGTTTTCTCGCAAACGCCTCATCGTTTTTGGCGCGATTTTCTGGAGCGCGCTCACACTTCTTACCGCAGTCACACATACTTATTGGGAACTACTCATCCGCCACACGCTCGTGGGTATTGGGGAAGCTACGTTTGTGACCATTGCGCCGACGTTTGTCGCGGATTCTTTTCCGGAGCGTCTGCGCGGCCGAATTTTTGGCATTTTCTATCTCGCGATCCCTGTGGGTACGGCCGCAGGCTATCTGTTGGGCGGGAGCCTCGGCCCCACGCATGGCTGGCGTTTCCCTTTTTATATTGCTGGGGTTCCCGGATTCCTTCTGGCATTAGCCATTTGGTTTTTGCCGGAGCCACCGCGTGGGCAGTTTGATTCAGTTAAGGAAACTCCCGAACGAGCAAGCGTGCGCGGTCTCTGGCGGAACCCGGCGTTTTTGACTGTTACACTCGGCATGGCCGCAAGTACATTTTCGCTCGGCGGAATTCAAGTGTGGATGCCGACATTTCTTTCTCAAGCTCGCGGTTATTCTCTCCAAGCCGCCAATAGAATGTTTGGCCTGATTATCGTCGTTGACGGTATTTTGGCTTCGCTGATTGGTGGGTGGTTAGGCGATAAATTGCTGCCACGCATGAAGGGCTCGTATTACTTCGTTTCCGCTGTCAGCATGGGCTTGGGCGTTCCGATCATGATCGTTGCATTGTTTAATCCGGGACCTATCATGATCCCGGCAATCGCCGTGGCGGCGTTTATGCTTCTCCTCAACACTTCGCCACTAAACACAGCCTTGGTGAATTCGGTTGGATCGCACGTGAGGGCAACAGCCATCGCGATGAATATATTCATATTCCATCTGCTTGGCGATGTACCGTCTCCTACTTTGATGGGTATCGTCGCTGATCGTCATTCGCTGCAAGCCGCGTTCGTTCTACCCGTCATCGCCATGGTGGTTTCTTCTGTCATACTGTTTTACGGGATGCGGTTTGCGACGCCTATTCGACTCGACGATTCACCCGCTGGAGTTCCGGCGGGATGAATGTTTTTTATTGGATTGCCGGCTGTTTGCTTGGGCTGGCATGGTTGAGTCGAATCCTAGACGCTGCTCGCGGCATGCCTACGATCGCCGACATCTCTCTTCCACAATGGGATCTTTATCCAAAGAATTTGCCTCGCGTCAGCATCATTGTTCCTGCTCGTAACGAAGAAGCGACCATTGCGCCAGTCCTCCAGCAACTTCTTAGTCTTGATTACAAGAACTATGAAGTCATCGCCGTTGATGACCGGTCCACCGACCGAACTGGCGAGGCGATGGACCAAGTCGCCGCCTCCGGTGTGACACTCGCGCGTTTGAAGATCGTGCATGTAGAAAAACTTCCGCCTCGCTGGATGGGTAAGTCCCATGCCATGTGGACCGCAGCCAATGCAGCCGATGGCGATTGGCTTCTGTTTACCGATGCAGACGTATTCTTCAAGCCAGACGTGCTTCGTCGCGCCCTCGCCTACGGCGAAGCCGAATCCGCCGACCACGTCGTCTTGTTTCCTCGCATGATCATGAAAAGCGTTGGCGAGCGAATGATGATTTCATTTTTTCAGACGATGTTTGTCTTTGGGCATCGTCCGTGGAAAGTTGCCGACCCCAAGACGAAAGACCATATGGGCGTGGGCGCATTTAATTTGATTCGCAAATCGGTTTACGAAGCGGTAGGCACATATGAAGCCCTGCGTTTTGAAGTGCTCGATGACATGAAGCTTGGCAAGGTAGTGAAGACCGCCGGGTTCGCCCAACGCAATGTCTTCGGCCATGATCTCATCTCGATTCGCTGGGGTCACGGTGCCATCGGCATTGTGAACAATGTCACCAAGAATTTCTTCGCGGTCATGTCGTTTCAGACGTGGCGGATGTTGGCGTCTAGTTTTGCCGTCGGTTTTCTGAATCTAATGCCTTTCGTCGGAATATTCGCTGCGCATGGATGGGCGCGTCTGCCCTTTGCCCTGGCGTTGTTCTGCATGTTTGCCATTTACGTCGGCATGTCTGGGCTTTCTGATGTTCGGCCCTATTATTTTCTTCTTCATCCCTTCAGTTCGATTCTCTTCGTTTACGCGATGCTGCGCTCCATGTTCTTGACGCTTGGGCAGGGAGGCGTGGTCTGGCGAGGGACGAAGTATCCGCTGGAAGAGTTGCGCCGGGGATTGGTCTAGGTGCGGTTACGGCACTCAATCTGGTCGTGAGAATCCCATAGTGCGTTTCATCCATTCCCTGACGTCTCCGAAAGAACCCATCGAAATCTTCCCCCGGACCTCCGTAGATTCAGGTAATTGACACGCCAAGGGCAACCGCACCCCGAAGATTCGCCTCAAACATGCGATTGACTGTAGATGGCTCAATTCGCGCGTGGAGAAACCATATGAACTATTCCGTTGTTCTTCTACTGTGTGTTTAGCTGCATCTCTTGGTTGCAACCAAAACCGCGTTAGTTATAAAGATGCCGTCCAAAGCGCATTGAGGCCGATCTGACCGACGTTTCCGTTTCCGAGAACACTTCGAAGAGCACCATTACTCTAACCGGAGCTCTCCATTCAGACGCAGACAAATCAAAAGCCGGTGAAATCGCACAGACGAATGCCCCAGGTGATAAGGTCGCGAACGAAATCAGTGTCCAAATTGTTGGTAGCGAATCGGAATCCAAAATATTGCGTCGAGCTTGGATGACGGCATCGAAAATAATTTCAAAGCTGCATTGATTTCAACCAGACTGGATAAGCAGGACATAAATTACAAAGCCAAGAATGGCGTTTTAACTTTGACGGGAAGTGTGAAGCACTCAGATCAAAAGGCCCAAGCCCAAATGATTTGCTTCTAAAACCCCCAATGTTCAGCAAGTCGCGAACCAAATTGAAGTTAAGAGGTGAGTATCAACGAAAAATAGCTTCTGCATGGTTCGCAAAAATAAGGTGCGCTTCCAGCCCTAACGGAGCGAGTCTGATTTTTTATTGCAGGTTCTTACTTAATTTCTGATGGAATGTCTTGGGCTAATCACGGACTCCCACGCTGCATCTGCCTGGATAAATTCACTTAAGATAATGTGGTTGTGTCGCAGTGACCCCGTAGTTCAGTTGGATAGAGCAGCGGCTTCCTAAAATGTCGGAGTTGATTGAAATTGACTCTCAAGAAATGTTCAGGCTTCCCGTTTTTCAGGGAAAGCAATCACATCTGATTCGATTACGCCTCGTTTCGGAGTTACTCGAACATTTCAGCGCCACTGGAGATGCACGACTGAAAGAGTCGATTGAAAAGCGCGTGTCAAAAATTGCCTTCGGGTCGAGCTTCCGCATCAACGGCTCATCGGGACGGAATCGCCCTTCGCACTTCTGGCAGTAGATATAACCAACAACGTCGTTGCCCCGCACGAAAACGCAGTTTTGCGCTCCCGTTCTTAATCAGAAATTAAAGCGATAACCTAGAATCATCTTGGCGATTAGGTGGTCGGTCGCACCTGTAAGACCCACGCCGAGGCCGAAATCGATCTCCCACTGCGGCGCGATATTCAAATCGATCGCCGGGAAAATCTGGTGCTGTTGCTGCGACACGGCGTCGAATCCCGTCACCGGGCCGACTGAACCGTAATATTCCAGACCTCCCGCGATTTTCGGAGTGACATCGTAGCTGAATTTAAAGTTTGGCGAAAAGACAACACCCTGGTTCACGCTCTCGCCGTGGAAAGACCGGTCTAGCGTGGGATTCAGGGACCAATACCACCGGCCGACTTTTTGGTCCACGATGGGACGAATTTCCCACGTCCAAGTGTCCACGGAATATTGCCGCCGCTGGTAGCCAATTTCGTTTGAGATGCTCACGCCTACAGGCCAGTGCCACTTCTTCGGGACGGCAACGCGTGGGCGGATGTGATCACCCACCCATTGCCAGCTCTGGCCCTCGTTTATGGAAGTGAAGATGTAAAAGCCGCACTCGAACCAGTCACTGAAGCCGTGGGTGATCTCCACGGTCTCGTGCTCGGCGTGATTGGTGGGGTAAACACCCTCGACGATCGTCTTCGATCCATCAATCGTGAAGTTGCTATGGAGTTCCACCATAGTGTGTCCGGGATCGACCAGGTCGGAACCGTACACCTGGATTTCGTAATTGTCTTGAGCGCGGCTGAGAGATGCAGCAAAGGTGAGGATTAGAAATACGATCGCGAGTTGTCGGTAACGCACCCTGCGATCACATTCACGAGATCCCATGAGGAAGATTATCAGCTGCGGGATGAATTCATCGTGGCGAACAAATGACAAGTTGTTCATGTTGCTTCGCGAGGCGCTCTAACGTGCATCAACCTTAGTAGCATGAGGAGGTTGCCGTCATCTTCGTTTGTTCCTATGGTCTGCCGTGTACTGGTCTCCGCTAACTTGTTGGTGGGAGGAGTTGTGGCGATTGGACAGGAACCGTCAGGGCTGCCAGATGCGCCAAGTGCAAGTCAGTCTCAGTCGGCTCCATCCAGCGTTGCACAGCGCGTACCGCAGCACGAACCGAGCAAGAATCACATCTTCTGGATAATTCCCAACTATCGCTCCGACGAAAATGCTGCGGAGATCAAACCGTTGACGTCTGCCGAGAAGATGAAAGTTGCATTGGATGACTCTTTCGATCCCTCAGCGTTTCTCGTGGCTGGCATCTTCGCCGGCCTATCCATGGCGCAGAAGCAATACAGTTCCTTCGGAACGGGAGCGCAGGGTCTTTCCAGTCGTTCTGCACCAGGATCCTCGTTATTTTGTAAAAGCCACAGGGGGATTTTGGAAACGAACTGGATATGCGATGAGCCGGGAAGTTATCACTCGCGGCGATGATGGCCGCAACCACTTCAACACATCCGAGCTGGCTGGCAATGCTGTCGCCGCAGGCATCTCCAACCTCTACTATCCGGCCGAGAATCGATCACTTGGAAATACCGCAAACAAATGGGGACAACAAATAGCTCTGGATACCCTCTTCAATGTGGCAAAAGAGTTCTGGCCCGACGTCCGCAACAAAATGTTTAGGCATTGAGCGCGTGACTCTGACACCTGATTAACGCTGTGGGGCAATGGAGAGCAGAAGGGACAAAGCTGACCATACCACGAAGATCTCCGACATCGAGTTTTGCAGAATGTTGGCGGAAAACATGAAAGCATGAAAGCATGAAGGCATGAAGGCATGGATAGTATGAATTCGATCTAAGAGACCTTCTGAAGCAGGCTCTAAGAAAGACAAGATCAAGAGATCGGCATCGCTCGTGACGGTTCCGTGCGGTGAATCGTAGACGATTGAAGTAAGGAACTGTCATGAGAATTTTGCTCTACAACCCCGACAACGGCGTGACGCGCAACTTCATGCCCCACCTCTGGATGTTTTTGCTTAAATCACTGACTCCTCCCGGCCATGAAGTGCTGCTGATCGACGGCAACGCTCAGCCGATGGACGAACTTCAGATCGCGAAGTACGTTCGAGACGAAAACATCGGACTGGTGGGCATTGGCGCCATGACCCGAATGATCGCCAAGGCGTATCGCATAGCCGATGCCATTCGCGCCACCGGAGTTCCGGTCGTCATGGGGGGGCCTCACGTTACTGAACTGGCCGACGAGGCCCTCGGTCGCGATGGCGGACCATGCCACGCCGATGCTGTGGCCCTGGGCGAAGCCGATGAAACCTGGCCGCAGATTGTGAACGACGCCGCCCGCGGCGAACTCAAAACCATCTACGCACCCGTAGATGCGGCTGGGAAGGACAAAAAGCCGTCGCTAAAGGAATACCCAGTCATTCCTTGGCAATCGATCGATCTTGCTCAATTCAATCTCGTGCCAAGGGCCGTCTCGCCGTTACTCAACCGTGTCGGCACGGGCTGGGGCTCTTTCCGTATTATTCCAGTTGAGTCGGGAAGGGGCTGTCCCTACGGCTGCGAGTTCTGCACCGTGACCGGATTCTTTGGTGACTCTATCCGCTTCCGCACGAATGAGAGCGTGGTCAATGAATTGCTACTGTTGAAGGCGCGCGCCCGTAGCGAAAAAGGCCAGATTGCCGTCTTCTTCATCGACGACAATTTCGCTATTAATTTAAGGCGCACCAAATCGTTGCTCCGCGACATCATCGCTGCCAAAGCCCAGGTCCACTGGGTCGCCCAAATCAGCGCTAACCTCTTGCGCGACGAAGAACTCGTCGACCTAATTGCCGCTTCCGGGGGCAAGTGGATCTTCATCGGCATGGAATCCATTGACCCGACTAATCTCAAAGACGTGAACAAGGGATTCAATAAGCCAGGTGAGTATGCGGCTGTGCTCGAACGGCTCGCGCGACGCAACGTCTATGCGATCACATCATTTATCTTCGGTATGGACAACGACACTACAGGCGTGGCCGAGCGCACCCTGGCCCAAGTCCGAACTTGGCCTCCGGGGCTGCCCATCTTCGGCCTGCTGACTCCTTTGCCTGCAACCCCGCTCTATAAGCGCCTGGAGACCTCGGGCCGGCTCACGCGCCCCAAGCACTGGCAGGAGTTCATCCCGTTTGCGATGGCTCACACGCCGCTAAGAATGACCATTGAAGAAGCTCATGCTGAAGTGAAATATGGTTGGGAACGAGCGTACAGCCCGGAGGCACTGGCTCAAGCGGTCGATGCGCTCAGCGACCAGCCTCTTGGTTACCGCATCAACGTCTTCCTCGCGCGACTCTGCTTCCGCGGGATATATTTCCCCATGATGGGGAAAATGGCATGGCTCAAGGTTGTCGCCCAAAACCGCCGAACCATTTTAAAACTGGTAAGAGAAGCCTTCTTCGGCCCCCGTACGCGACCAACGAATCCGAACGCGAAAGATGTGTACGAACCTGTCGCGGTACCGGACGTCACCAGCGAAGTGAACGCATAAGCCCGTGGCGAAGGGCGCCATTGTCCGCGAGCTGCGTTCAGCATGATCGACTGTCGGCACTGCTCACGAGATTGTTCCGAATAACGCCCCGACTCCTTCCGTCAGCGCCATAGCGAGAGCACCCTAGAACGTTACCCGTATCGCTCCCACTGTCACGCCTGCGCCGCCCGCGCGTGCAGCCACTCCGCCTAGAAGTGCGAGGAACACGAGTGAAGTTCCAGAGGCAAGGCGAATCAGCTCAGCCGCCGGCGTTACGGCACTGACCAAGAGAGGCAGGGCTGCGCCAACGGCGAAACTGCCGGCCGACGCCATAGCGGCCTGAATCGGACGCACCCGCAGAGTCTCGGAGAGTTTAGTCTCAGGTTGTCGACTTTAACGAACCAAGAGTAGCCGTTGGTAGACGCACTCGGAAGAGAGAGCGTGTAAACAAACTTTCCTGTTTTTGCTATGCCTCTTGGAGCATGTGGACGGGTAGCGACAAAATTATGACGGCGCCACCTCCTGGACGGTCCGAGATCTTGGCCACGCCGCCATGCGCCTGGACAACTGCTTCCACAAAGGCAAGTCCGAGACCATGACCGGGCGAATTCTTTCCCTTCACGAAACGTTTGAAAACTTGGCTGCCGATCTCGGGTGAGAATCCCGGACCATTATCTTCAATCACTAGTTCTGCCGACCCTTGCTGCGAACGGAGTCGGATGTTCACTCGGCATCCCGCAGGCAAATGGGTCAATTCGTTTTCGAGCAAATTACTTACGACACGATTCAGCAGGGTTACGTCCGCATCTACGACCACGTGTTCTTCGAGGTCAGTCGTCACTTCGTGGTGATGCTCGGCCATCGCCGGCTGATAAATGTCGACCAGTTGTCGCACGACATCGGAGAAATCAACTGGATCGCGATCGATGTGAAGCGCACCCGCCTCCGCTTCGGCAAGATCGAGCGTGGTATTCAGCAACTGCAATAGTCTGTCCAGTTCTTCGATCGCCTCACCAACCGAGTCACGCCACTTGTCATTTCCTTCATTACATAATGCGGATTCCAGTGTTCCACGAATCAAAGTCACAGGACTTTTGAGGTCGTGCGCGATGCCCCCAGTAACGGTGCGAAGTTGATCGACTGAAGCCTGGAGCCGGTCCAGCATGTTATTGAAAGTCTTGGCCAATCGTGAAATCTCATCCGAATTTACAGGCTCAGGCAATCGTTCCTTTAAGTCTTCGGTTCCAATTCGTGCGACCGTTTCCGTAATTCGTTCCACACGGTGCAGGGTGCGGCGTGCGCTCCAGTAGGAGATTACGAAGCCGAGCAGAAACATGCCGCACCAAAGTGCGAGAAAGCGCCGGGCCAATGTGTGCAGCACATGTTGGGCACCATGATCTGATAGTCCGAGATAAACAGTTCTTCCGTTTTGCGCCTTCTCAACCACGCGAAACGTTTGTCGATATCCCTCCACCGTTATGGACTTCGGTGGCCCCGGAACCAAATTCGTCCGCTGAATCGCTGCTACAAAAGCATCCTTTGAGCTTGGGCCCACCCACAATGGGCCTTCACTGTTATTGGGACTTGTCGCTAAGAAAAAGACGGAATTCAGCCTTTCGCCGCGGGCATTGCGCTCATCCGGTACTTCCTGAGTAGCAAGCTCGGCAACCTCTCGAACAATCCTCTTATATAGACGATCGCTCGGGGTGTCAGCCGAGACCTGGGTCAGAACCTCTGCTTCGCCGCTGAGCCAGGTGTCACTGCGCTCCCGAATGCCCTGAGCGACAAGGAAATAAACTATGGAAAAAGCCACAGCAGTTCCGAGCGCGAACGCCAGAGTTGTCCAAATCGAAATCCGCCAAGCGGCGGTGGAGCGCAAATTCCTAGGCATATTTGAGGACGTAGCCAACGCCACGAATTGTGTGAATCAGCGGTCGCGTGGTGTCATGATCCACTTTGCTGCGCAGACGATAAATGTGAACATCGACGACATTGGTTGCGGGATCAATCCTCATCTTCCAGACGTGGTCCAGAATCATCGTCCGGGTCACCACTCGACCTTCGTTGCGACAAAGGTATTCCAGTAAAGAAAATTCCTGTGGTGTCAATTGCAGCAATGTTCCGCCCCGGCGCGCTTCGCGACGAACCAGATCAAGCTGCAGGTCGGCTGCTTGCAGACGAACCGATTCACTCTGTGGAACCGCCGATCTGCGTAGGAGATTTCTCAGTCTTGCCAGCAGTTCCGGCAGTGCAAATGGCTTCGTGAGGTAATCGTCTCCGCCCTGCTCCAATCCCCGGACCCGCTCGTCGACAGAACGGCGGGCGGACAAGATTAAAACCGGCGCTGCATTGCCCTGGGCTCGGCAACGCGCAATCAAGTCCAGTCCATCCAAGTCTGGAAGTCCAAGATCGATAACGAAGGCATCGTGAATGCCCTCCAAGGCCATCGTTTCGCCAGCCTGCGCTGTACTGGCCGTATCCACCTGATATCCAGCGTCTACTAGCGCTCGCTTGAGAAACTGCTGGATCGGTATATCGTCTTCCACCACCAACAATCGCATCGGAGATTCCTGCCCGTCCAAGACTTTACACCTCAAGATGGGATGCAGGAAACAGGATCCTGGAAACTTACCTAAGCCAGCAATCCAGCATTTACTGCGGACGCCAGATCATGTCCAAGCGCACGGGAATGTCATTCTTGACTGGCATTGTCAGAAGCGGGGGCGGATCGATCTTGAAATCCCTAGTGTAGCCGGAATTTTCCCCGTAATGTGAGTCTCACCGCCTTGCGTTTCCACTTTGAAAAGAACCTTTTTGTACTGGACCCCTTCCGTGTAAAGGACGTTCACGCTCCGCAATGAGCTGCAGCACGGCGTACACACGGCACTGTTTGCCATCGCCTCGGCTCCAAGCACGCCGGTTTCGAAGGCATGAGAATCTCCTTGGGCCCTTCCGTCAATGAGAAGCACTCCCACCGCACCAGCGGTTGCGAACAGTCCCGCGTCGGAGATATCAGCGCTCGCGCTCGAAGGGCTTCTCTTCGCAAGGTGATGTAGTCCTGTAAAATGAGTACGATAGACAGACTCGGCCCCGTAGCTCAGTTGGATAGAGCAGCGGTTTCCTAAACCGTTGGTCGGCGGTTCGACTCCGCCCGGGGCCTCCACGCATCCAATAAAGACACTCCATAAGACGTTCGCAGCAAACTAGAACGGTATATCTTCGTCGCTGATTGGGCTCGAAGGAACAGTTTCCGGTTCAGGCGTTCGCTGATCGAAGTTGTTGCTGCCGCGCGAACCGCTGGCTTCTCCGCCGCCGCCCTCGCCGCGCCCGCCAAGCAGGACCAAATCGCTGGCGACGACTTCCGTCATATATTTCTTTTGCCCGCTGGTCTTGTCATCCCATGAGCGTGTCTGTAAGCGGCCTTCGATGTAAACTTTGCCGCCCTTTTTTAGATATTCTCCCGCGATCTCTGCCAAGCGCTGCCACAGAACGACGTTGTGCCATTCCGTCCGGTCCTGCCATTCACCGCTCTTGTCTTTGAATCGTTCGTTGGTCGCAATCGTCAGCTTTGCCACGGGCGTGCCCTGCGGAGTGTATTTCACTTCCGGATCTTTGCCGAGGTTGCCGATAAGGATAACCTTGTTAACGCTTTTACCAGCCATACGGGACTCCTCACTGCCTATTTTTGCCTTGTGTGCTGCTCACTATACCAGAAACGGCGCACTGCGCCTGTGACGGATGAACATAAAGAATGTGAGAGCCCCTGGTGCGCGGATAAAATCAAATTGTGGGTGCCGCCAACAACCAAAATTCCATTGTCTTTTATGATGGCATTTGCGGCTTGTGCAATCGCTTCGTTCAATTTGTGATGCAGCGTGATGGCGAGAAGCGCTTTCGGTTTGCCGCCTTGCACAGCGATACAGCGCACCACTTGTTACAACCATATCGCGTCCATCTCTCTAACGTGAGCACAGTATGCGTGATGGTGAATCCGGGCTCCCCGGAGGAAAAATTGTTCACGCAATCCGACGCTGCTGTCGAAGTCACGGCTCGGCTGGGTGGAATGTGGCCGATGGTCTCGTTTCTCCTGAAGATCATTCCGCGGTCCTTACGCGATTGGGGATACCGTTCCATCGCTCGCCGCCGTTATCAAATATTTGGCAAGTATGATTCTTGTCCTGTAGCTGATCCCAAAGATGCTGGCCGATTCCTAGGTTAGATTTCCCGGCATTTCTGTCCCTCATTTCGCGAGGTCACCCCAAGACAATCCACCGCGCTCCCTTGTAGAATCCGTGTGCACAGACTTCCATCGAGGACTTCATGCCTGACAACCCCAGCCAGAATATTGACTCCGTTCTTCAGGAACAACGTCGGTTCGAGCCGCCTGACCACTTTCGCCAGAGCGCTCACATCAAGAGCCTGCAAGAGTACGAAAACATCTATCGTGAGTCGGTTCAAGATCCCGAAAAGTTTTGGGGCAAAATCGCGGGCGAACTCCATTGGTTCAAGAAATGGGACAAGGTATTGGACTGGCAGGCTCCATGGGCAAAGTGGTTTGTCGGAGGGGAGTTAAACCTTAGCTATAACTGCTTAGATCGTCACTTGCACACGTCGCGCAAAAACAAAGCCGCGATTATTTGGGAAAGCGAACCGGGCGAAGTCCGCACATTGACTTATCAGCAATTGCACCGGGAAGTGTGCAAATTTTCAAACGTCCTCAAATCTCTCGGCGTGAAAAAAGGCGACCGCATTGCCATCTATATGGGCATGACGCCCGAGCTGGCGATTGCCATGCTTGCCTGTGCCCGCATTGGTGCACCGCACACCGTCGTCTTCGGCGGATTTTCCTCCAATGCTCTTGTTGATCGCATTCACGATTCCGAAGCCGTAGCCGTGATCACACAAGATGGAGCTTATCGTCGAGCCACCGAAGTGAAGCTGTTTCCAGCAGTCGAAGAGGCGCTTAAATCTTGCCCGACAGTTAAGAATGTCGTCGTTTATAAGCGCACCGGAACTCCAATTAATTTCCACGTTGGCCGCGACCACTGGTGGCATGAATTAATGGAGTCAGTTTCTTCCGATTGCCCGGCCGAGCCGGTCGATGCCGAACACCCGCTTTACATTCTCTATACATCGGGTACGACAGGTAAACCGAAAGGCGTGGTCCACACAACCGGCGGATATTCCGTCGGCACCTACCTAACCACCAAATGGGTCTTCGATCTCAAGGAAGAAGATACCTACTGGTGCACCGCCGACATCGGCTGGGTGACCGGCCACAGCTACATTGTTTATGGGCCGTTGCAAAACGGCGCGACAACATTGATGTACGAAGGCGCGCCCAACACCCCCGAGCCAGATCGCTTCTGGAGGATTATCGACCGTCATCAAGTAAACGTCTTCTACACGGCGCCCACCGCGATTCGCACTTTTATTCGTTGGGGAGAGCAGTGGCCGCGCAAGCACAAGCTCGACAGCCTACGCCTACTTGGGACCGTCGGCGAGCCCATCAATCCCGAAGCATGGATGTGGTATCGCGAAGTCATTGGCCATGACCATTGCCCGATTGTGGACACGTGGTGGCAGACTGAAACCGGCCATATCATGATCGCTCCGATTCCTGGCGCGATTGCGACAAAACCTGGTTCTGCTACTCGCCCCATCCCCGGCATCGTTCCCGAAGTCGTTTCTATGGACGGCAACCCGGTTCCCGATGGCTTCGGCGGATTCCTCATCATCCGCCAACCCTGGCCCGGCATGTTGCGCACCGTCTGGGGCGACCCCGACCGCTATGTGAAAAATTACTGGTCGCAGATTCCCGGCGTCTACTTCACCGGCGACGGCGCGCGCAAAGATAAAGACGGATACTTCTGGATTATGGGCCGCGTGGACGACGTCATCAACGTCAGCGGCCATCGTCTCAGCACGATGGAAGTCGAATCAGCACTGGTCGCCCACGAGTCCGTCGCCGAAGCTGCCGTAGTTGGTCGTCCGGATGAACTGAAAGGTCAGGCAATCTCAGCATTCGTCTCGTTGCAGCAGGGAAAAGCTCCTACCGACGCACTCAAAGACGAACTTCGCAGATGGGTCGCCAAAGAGATTGGCGCGCTGGCTCGACCGGATGACATTCGCTTTACAGATGCTCTTCCCAAGACTCGCAGTGGAAAAATCATGCGCCGATTGCTACGCGAATTAGCTACGAACGGCGAAGTGAAGGGTGACACCACGACTCTGGAAGATTTAAGCGTGATTGCAAAGCTGCGCGAGAGCGACGAAAGTTAAATCTTAAAGATAATTGCGTCATCCCGAAGCCTCGCGTTTTCTCCAGGGGGGCGAGGGATCTCGCGTGTACCTCCCGGCATCAAACACAAGCACAAAAGAGGGGAACCATGAACAATAATCAATCACTTCGCAAACATCTTTTGTTCTTACTGAAAGAAGAAGGGGCCCACGCCGGCTTCGATTCAGCCGTCAAGAATCTACCCAC
Source organism: Terriglobales bacterium (assembly GCA_049515835.1). GTDB lineage: Bacteria > Acidobacteriota > Terriglobia > Terriglobales > Acidobacteriaceae > JAJPHW01. Next base: position 62,017 of record JBEKTR010000001.1, on the reverse strand, counting down.
TAGTCTTCGCGGCAAGAAACCCAAAGGCGTAGAACATTCCGCCTGGCAATTAGTGGAACACTTGCGGATCGCGCAATCGGATATTTTGGAGTTCACCCGCGATGCCAAACACGAATCGCCGAAGTGGCCCGAAGGCTATTGGCCCAAGTCTCCCGAGCCGCCGGACGACAAAGCCTGGGATAAGAGCATCCGCGCTTTCCGGACCGATCTCAAGGCGTTGGAAGAAATCGTGTCTGATCCTAAAACGGATCTATTCGCTCCGCTTCCGCATGCCCAAGACAAAACCGTTCTGCGCGAGATTCTGCTTGTTGCCGATCACAACGCCTACCATATCGGCGCACTCATATCATTGCGCCGGCTGCTGGGAGCGTGGCTGACTTGAAGAAGGCGGCCGTTTGACAGTTGGCTTCGGGATAACGAACATTCACTGCACTATTTCACTAGTTCGCCGTTAGTCTCGCATGTCGCCGCATTGCCGTCGGCAGATGACCGTATGGCTCCCGCGCGGTCCGCGCAAAATGCTGCGCGTCCATAGCTCTCGCCTGTGGGAGTCGCGGTCAACCGGAAAGTTGTCGCAGGAGATCCACTGCAGCCGGAAAGCGCCAACGTGTAGCCGTGCCACTTTCCACTGGCGAGCCCCACTCCGATAAGCATCGCTTGATGCTCGTTAGGTTGACCTTCGCCAAAGCCATCCAGATCGGAAAGTGTGCAGGTGTATCCCACGCTCGGGTAAGTGGCGGCATATGTTGTCTCCGCCGTGAGTATCGTGCGCATCGCCGCTGGAACCCCCGAGTCCCTCCCAAAAGTCCGAACGGGCGTTTGAGCATGGGTAAATGTAGCGTTTGACGGAATTGCCGACGTGGATCCAGCCAGAGCGTGGGCCTTTAAGCCCGCTGCGAAGCTTTTTAGCAACTCTGGATCATTCAACGGTAGATGAATCGTGAGAGAGATCTCGCTGAGTTTCCAAATGCCTGCTTCCGTCGTCATCGAGAACGTCAAATGCGGCATGAACGCAGATTTTTGCGCCTGGCCATCTTTGTACGCCTCGAATGACAACTCAATGTCGTCCTGCTCTCCACGCAATCGGTCATCCACAACGACCACGTCAACCTTCTGTCCTGTCTGCGGATTGACCCCCGTCAGCAAGATTCGGCCACTCTCGAATGTCTGAAAATTGTTACTTTGTGTTTGAATTTGCGCGGTCAGCAAAGAATATTGCTGCAAGTTCGCCAAGGCTCCCGACTGTTCCAGCATGGTGCGTGTAGCGGCGGGTAGGTGATTCAAGAATGTCCCGGGCTGCTTGCTGAAGAACATTTCCATCAACGCTTGGCGCGCGGTTTGGCTCGGCGGCGTTGAGGCGCTAGCGGTCCAGAGATTTGATCCAAAGCCAATCAACAACAAAAACGCTGTACGCATGCGCATCGGACGCTCCTGAGGGTGAGTTCACCCATGTTGGCACAGTGCAAGCGTCGACTCCAGTTACCGAGGTAAGGTCAAGCTGAAAAAGGAGTTAGAGGCTTTCAAAGGCTGTCTTTGCTGGGCATTGGGAGGTGCGGTTCCTCTCTGCGACAAAAACACTTGACAGTCATATACTGTGTGATACATAGTATGTTACATACACTGTATGTCAAACAGCAATGGCAGCCCGGACATGTTTGAAAATCTCCGTGGGGAACTGCGTCGTGGATGCCTGATCGTTGCGGTTCTAGCCCAGCTGCGCGTTGAGCGTTACGGCTATACCTTGCGCAAAGCTCTTGCCGATGACGGCCTCGAAATCGACGAGGGCACACTCTATCCACTACTCCGCCGTCTTGAGAGTCAGGGGCTTCTGGTAAGCGAATGGCGCGAAGAGGAAAAACGGAACAAACGGTTTTATCGGCTATCGCGCGATGGTGAGGAGATTCTCAAACGCCTCCTGGCCGAGTGGCAGGGCATTAATGCGTCGCTAAGAAAAATCGTCGCCAAGGACTGAATTTATGGAACTCATAGAACGCTATTTGCAATCCGTAAAGTTTGGACTGCCGAAGAACCAAAAGCACGACATTATTGCCGAGCTGGCGGAGGATCTGCATTCGCAGATTCAAGATCAGGAAGCCGCATGGGGTCGCCCTCTCACTCAAGAAGAGGTCGCGGCAATTTTAAGAAAATACGGCCATCCCATGCAGGTCGCGCTGCGCTATCAGCCGCCACGGTACTTAATCGGGCCGCAAGTTTTTCCCATGTATATCTTCGTGCTCAAGCTGATTTGGATGTGTTTCTTTGGCCCCTGGCTCGCTATTGGGATTGCGCTCGATATTTTCGTCGCTGCGAGCCGCTCCGGCCATTATCAGAGTCTCACCGTCGTGCTTGATAATTTTTGGCTGGCTGCGTTTATCAATATTTTTGTGGTTACTGCCATCTTCGCGATCATCGATCGCTATCAGCCGGGCGGAGTCTGGAATAAATGGAATCCTCTCAAGCTTCCGAAAGTCCGCGATGTGAACCGCATACCGCTCAGCTCTTCCGTGAGCGAACTCGCATGGTACGGCATGATTTCGTTGTGGTGGATGGGCGCATTTGGTTTTCCGTCCTTTGCCGTTCTGCGAGTTGCGCCGGCACCATGGATCTCGCGATTTTTCTTTTTGCCGCTACTCGTTCTCGTGCTCGGCCATACAGTCGTCGCCGGTGTGAATTGCTTCCGTCCCTGGTGGACGCCACGGCGCGCGATGTTGCGCGCTGTCCTCGATGCCTTGGGGTTGCTCATCGTCGGTGCGTTGCTCACAATCTGCTTCACCGGAGGCAGCTTCGTGAGCGTAAATTCGACGCAGTTATCGCAAACTGAAATTCTCGCTATGCAGAAATGGTTCACCTGGGGGTGGGTTTTGATGTTACTTGTCTGGGTTGAAATTGGCTATCTGATCGGTTTCGTCCAGGATGCACGCCGCGCCACGGGGCGTAAGCCAATCCGCATGTGTGCTAGCGCCTGAACGCGCATCCCGAGTTCGAGCGAAGACGACAAATCAGGAAAATTCTTATGAATACGATTCCAGCATCGTTCCCATCGGGTAGGAAGACGACCTGGGCAGGCGCACTCTTCCCAGGCAACTATAACCTCGCCATCGGATATCTCCGCGCCTTCATCGTCTTGCTGGTTGTGGCGCACCACGCCGTCCTCGCCTATCACCCTTATGCTCCCGCCCCGGCCGCATCGTTAGTCGAGCAGCCGAGGCTCTGGCAGGCATTTCCTGTCGTGGACAGCCACCGCTCAAGTCCGATCAGCATGTTTGCTTCGTTTAACGACATCTTTTTCATGTCATTGATGTTTTTGCTTTCGGGGTTATTTGTGTGGCCCAGTCTCAAGCGGAAGGGGAGTGGGCACTTCCTGCTTGATCGCATGTTGAGGCTCGGCCTGCCCTTCTTGCTGGCCGCCGCAATCATTGCGCCTCTGGCCTATTACCCGGCCTATCTGCAAACTGGCGCACCTTCGAGCGTTGCGGGATTCTGGCAGCAATGGCGCACTCTCGGCAATTGGCCGGCAGGCCCGGCTTGGTTCATCTGGCTTCTGCTCGCATTTGATTGCGTCGCGGCCATCCTTTATTTTGCGGCTCCAAAGTGGGGTGAGCGTCTAGCGAGCTTGTCGCGGAATGCCTGGCAGAGCCCCGCTACATTCTTTTGGACTTTGGTGGCCATATCCGCCGTGGCTTATTTGCCGATGGAGTTTGCGTTTAACGCATTTTCCTGGGCGTCGTTCGGGCCTTTCACCTTCCAGACCAGCCGCTTGCTCCACTACGCGGTCTACTTCGCAACCGGCGTTGGCATCGGGGCGTATGGCCTTGAGCGCGGATTGCTCGCGCCGGATGGCTCGCTCGCTGAGCGTTGGTTCCGATGGCTTTTCGCCGCATTGCTTACCTTCGCTGGTGCAATGGCCGTCATCATCATTGCAATCGTCACTCGAACCCGCGTCTGGGAGGTGCTGGGGGATCTTGGTTTTATCGTTTCTTGCGCCGCAACCTGCTTCGCCTTTCTCGCGATTTTCGTGCGGTTCGCGCGCGCGCGCAGGCCGCTCCTAGATGGGCTCACGGCGAATGCATATGGTATCTATCTCGTCCACTATGCCTTCGTCAGTTGGTTGCAATATGCGTTGTTACCTGTAGCCTTTCCCGCTCTTGCGAAAGCGGGGATCGTCTTTCTTACTGCCGTAGTTCTCAGCTGGGGATCCACCGCTGTGTTGCGCCGTATTCCCGCGGTCGCGCGGGTCATCTGATCTGCGGCGATGTGCAAGAAATCGAGCTTTTCTTGCAAGAGGTTGCATATCTCATCCGCACGTCGAACCTATGTTTCTTTGCCTGCCCTTGAATAATATGGCATTTGGCGGCGATTAGTAGATGGCCTTTGACTTGCTCCCCGCGAGTGCAAGCGGATTTCTGCGGCTCGCTTCCATTTGTCTGCCGCAAGTCTCCAAGGCGGCGGATGGCGTTCAAATCGATTAGCGCGCTTCTATTGTTGCTCGTTTTCGCCATAGCCTCATTTGGTATGTCGGAGTCGGCGGTCATGAGGCTTGGGTCGATGAGTGCCCTTGATAAGCAAGAGAACGACGTTTGGGCTTCAACTTTTCGTGACGCCCGTTTCTCCTCCATTACCAACACTGAACCTCGAACCACCTGCGAAAATACCGCTGCGCCGGAGCCGCTCGCTACCCCGGCACCACTGCTTGCTAATGGAAAGGACGGCGCGAGGATTGTAATTAGCTTCATCATCGGCACCGACGGCCAGGTGCACAGCCCTCTCATCCTGCGCAGTTCCGATGATGCACGCGACTCGACCGTGTTATCTGCTGTTCGCTCCTGGAAGTTCCGTCCTGCGACTTGTAACGGCGTGCCCGCCGAATCCGACGGAACAGTTGAGTTTTCGCGCCGTTAACAGCCGGTTTATTGCTAGAATCAACCCCGTGGATTCCGAAAAAAAAGTCAAGAACGCCTCAGATCTGAATGCCTCTGCCAAGGAGCCGGCAGGGAAGGACGCTGGCGCCGCGCGTAAGACGATGGGTGATTCCTTCGTGCCACGTATCGACTATGCTCTACGGGCGCGACTAGCGAAAGAAGCGGAACAAGGTTCGGCGAAAGATCCGATTGCCGCAGCCCTTCGGTCGGCGGAGCATTTCGACGTGGAAACGGATGCGGAGCAAATCGATGGCGAGAGCGATTTGGAATTTTCGGACGCTTGCCGCGCCTGTGGCAAACGTAATCCGCCGGGAACGCATTTCTGCTCGGGTTGTGGCGTTCCACTTGAGGCTGCGCCGCGAAAATCCGCGCCTTGGGACGCTCCGCAATCCGGACAACATCACTATCATCATCATTATCATCACCACTACTTTGGGCAAGAGCAATCCATTTCGCAGGAGCGGGCGCCAATTTCCGCCACAGTAGCACGGGAATCTTCGGCTCAACGCACGCCGCTGAGCGGAACCGGCTTGAGCAAAGCCGAAGCTGCGGTGAGAAAGCTGAACCAGGACTGGGCCCAGGCCTGCAATACCAAGCACCTTGACGATCTCGTAGATCTGTATGCGACCGATGCGCTGGTTTTGCGACCCAACGTCCCAGCGGTCCGCGGCACGGCCGCAATCCGCGAATTCCTTTTTAGTATTCTGGATGCGGGTCTCGGCGAGGTTGAGATGGAAGTCGTGCGCGTAGAAATCTTTGGCGATGTGGCTTATGAAGCCGGCCGTTGCAAGATGCTCGTACCGACTGCCCTTGGTAAGCGGCGCGAAGAACGCGGAAAGTATCTCCTGGTGGCGACAAAACAAGCGGGCGAATGGAAAATCGCCACGGATTGTTGGTCGAGCGATCTCAGTCTCGATGCCGAGGGCACTTCGCCGTCACCCGTGCGGACTGCGCGCAAGTAGGCAGCTAAGACTTTACTCCCAGGGCGGCCAATCTTTCCCGTAATTGCGCCGCGCCTTCCATTTGAATCACCTTCATCCCCAGCCTCGACGGCGCTTGGAGGTTCTGCGCCCGATCGTCAATGAAGCAACATTGCGCTGCGACCTTCTGTGTGATGTCCAAAGCGAGCCTATAGATGGCCTCATCCGGCTTCCGTTTCCCGACGTAGCACGAACTAACGAAAAGACCGAACATATCTCGCAGGCCGAATGTCTGAATGCGGTATTCGTTTAACTCTCGCGATTCATTATTCAACGTTGCCATAAGGAATTTGCCAGAAGACGCGAGGCCCCGTGCCAACTGCAAAGCGTCCGGATTTGGCTGCGACAAAGCAAACATCGCGCGCTTGAACTCTTCCTTATTGAAAGGCCGCCGTGTGTAAAAAACCGTCTGGTCGAGATAATCGTCGAGCGATAATTCGCCGCGCTCAAACGAGTCCACCAATGGCTCATGTCTCGTGTTGAAGTCGGCCTCGTTGAGTCCAAAACGCGCGAGCGCATCGTGGCGCTCAGCGTGGTCCCAGGCATTGCTTAACAACACGCCGCCAACGTCCCAGAGAATCGTGTCAATGCCTTGCGAGTTCGCCAAAGATGGTCTCCCCGAAATTTGGTCATTCCATAATACCGGGTGTATGTGGATAGTTGGACTGCACACTAGAGACCGTGTCGTGACACGCAGAGGTTATAGACACCCAGCGCCCGAGGTCGGCAATCGCAAAAAAACCGGCCCTATAAATCCAGGGCCGGTGCGGTGTTCTGGCGAGCGGCTAGTCGGAGTTCGTTCTTTGTGTCAGCATCTGCCGGTAGCTCAAGTTGTCAATGTCGCGGAACATTGGCGTGCCCGGCGGCAATCCGGCTGGGTTGGTAAAATCATTGTCGAAAATAAAGTTACGTGTTGGCGCGCCGTAGGGATTGGTCTTGTCGGCCCCGGTTGCGTACGTCGCATAGTAGAGGTTTGCCATCGATCCCTTGTAGTTGAGCGTTGTGCCCCACGATTCCAGCAGTCGCAGGAAGTTGTGAACTCCACCGTCGGAACCGTAGTCGCCCGTTGCCCACGCGTATTGCGCGGTAGGAAACGTTGGGTTCTTACCGGCACAAACTGCCATGCGGTAGTAGGCTGGCGCATTGGCAGACCTAGCGCCGGAATTGACCGGATTCAACATATCCGTGAGGTCGGACCATTGGTTCGACAACACGGTGACCGCGTCCGCGATGACGGACGCCGCTGAGTGGGGCTCGTCCACTGACGGACTATTCCAGGTCGTATCCGCCGCGTTGCTGTTGTAGTTGCCCCAGACGTATACCGGATTTTCCGAAGCGACCGTAAAGCCGCCCGTTCCGCCCGCGGCGGTCGGCAGATTTCCAAGCGTGCCGTCGACCAACCGCAGCACATGACGCGCACCAGACACGAAGTTGCGGCGCCCCGTCGTCACGCAGCTATTGATGCGGTTTGTATAAGGATCCAGTGGCGCACTCGTGTTAATCGCGGTACTGGGTTTGGTCGTCGCCGGGCTTCCAGGGTTCCAGAATCCATTGGCGAGATCGATGGCGCCGGCGTTATCCAGTAGTCCGTTGCCGTTTGCGTCTTCGGGCGAACTTGTGGCCACATTCGGTTTTCCCGGCATATAGTCGTTATCAAGTCTCTGGTCGGGCGTACCTGATGCGCCGACCATAGCATTCACCGAGTCCTCAAGTTGCGAGTCTCCCGATTTTTCGCCTATCGGATGCGTCGAAATCACATTCTGGGCAGGCCGCATGCCGCGGCGGTCTGAGAAATAGAGGATGTAACCGTTATAGGTCACGTTGTCCACTGTTTTGCCCACCGCATCGGTCTGCAACCAATTGTTGAGGTTGCCCACGTCCAACTCGACCGCATTCATGACTCCGTTAGTGGAGCAACTGGCCGCAGGCTGGGCTACGTTATCTCGGATTTCGCCTTCGCGCTGATCATAGAAGTTAATCGGGTACCAATTGTTTCGGGAATTGCTGGTCGCCGATTTGGAATCGCCATAATACGGCAGGTTCGTCGAAGCGTCGGGTAGGACCTCCGGCGGTTTGCCATACGTGCAGTGCCCGAGCGAATACACTCCGCCCGACTTCACGCAACTTGGCGCTGTACCCGTCGCATCGATCACACCATCTGCGTTACGGTCCGCCGGTTGCTGGAAGAGCAAAATCGCGTTCGGATTGATCGGATTCGTTCCGGGAGCTGTCGGAGGAGTGGGGCCGCGGGCAAAGCCCTGCTGCAACCAGCTCTGGGTTACGTTCACCCATGCGCCTGCTACCTCGACGTCCACGCGAATGTAGCCGTCAATCAAATTCCAGTTGCTCGTGCTCGCCGCAGCCGTCGGCGTGTAATAAGGGTAGGTCACAGCCGCGCAAGTGTACCCGGCGCCTCCGCCAGTAATGGTGCACGGCGGCATGGTGAACGGCGCGGGCGGGTTCGCCGCACCCTGCGCCCCCAGGAGCGGAGCGGTTCCTACCGGTTGCAACAGAAGGTTAGCTGTCGATGGCGCGTTCGTCCAATCTGCCGGCAACTGATACGCGCTGCTCTGCGCCGTCGCTGTCCACACATACGTATCCGGCACAGCTGTCGAGCCCTGTGCAAAGCATGTATTGTACGTTCCGCCCGAGGCCAACACCGGCAGTCCCGCGATCGGTGTCGCCGGTATGCAATTGCTATAGTTCGGGCCTCCAGATCCTGAGTTGTCGAAGTTCGCCAAGCGGATATTTCCCGGGTCTGCGGCTCCGCCCGGCAGTTCCGCCGGATCGTCGGAGATCAACACGCGAATTTCAGACTGTGTATACAGACGCGACGAGTCGATAGTGGAGCCCGCATTCGGAGGGCGTCGGATGATTTCATACTGTCCGATATTGGCGCCGCCCCCGATGAAGGGCAGGTTCAACGGCTGCACACCGGTATTGACCGGGTTGCCGTAGTTTCCATCCACCAGCCATCCGTTGTAGTCGCTCTTAGAAATCGTTTGCCATGAAGGCGGGCCTGCATTATAGGCAGAGTTCGCCGCGCCCACTACGCTGCCCTCGGTCAGCGCCAATGACCGGCACGCCGGCTTCGCGCCGTCGCATCCGCCGCTGGCCGTCAAAATGTCCACGGTTCCGTTGTGGCTCACGTTGGTTAATTGGCCATTCGCCAGCTGTTCACGAATTACGTTGCCGTACGACGAAACTTTGTCGTGGAATGTGATCGTTCCGCCCGTTGCCAGATACAAGTCGCCGTTGGTATGCACGCGGCCCTGAAAGTCCATGTCCGGGCCAGGGAAGTATGACAAATCGACCTGCGAAAACGCGCCGAATTGGAACACCGGAATCAATGCGATCTGCACCTGCCGCGTCATACTGACTTGATCATTCAGAATCGTTTGTGCCGTGGACAATAGGTTTACGTTCCATGTCTGGGCATATAAACCGGCAAAGGTCCCGGATGTGATCAACTGAAAGTTGGTGAGTGGCGTGACGCCGTCATTGTTTACCGTCGCAGGCGTCAGGGAATACTGCACCCATGTTGTAGGGTTCGGATTGTCGGCGCTCAGAGAAGTAATGTCGGAGACCTTTGGGTTTTGAATGGATTGCAGAGTGTTCGCGAGGTCTGCCGTCATGTGCTCAATGCCGCCCTCGGCATTGCGGAAAGCCAGCGTGTTTTGCAGATCGCCGCCTCCAGCCTTGCCTTCGGTCGTGACCATCATGAACAAGGCGATCGCCATGCAGCTCATCAAAGCGAGCAGCAACAGCGAAGCGATCAGTGTGAAGCCTCGAGAGTTCCGTTTTTTTCTATGCATGGTTCATTCCCCGTAGATCCAAATTCTCTTGCGCGTCATGCAAACACAGCTTAGGCGCGTGCGGTTTTTCCGTGTGTCCGCATCTCCGCTCAATAGCGTTCCGAGAAACTTAAATTGCGGGCGCTGATGGAGGTCTGCATATCAATGCCCTGATAGCCTTTGGCCGTGCCTTGATATGCCTGAACTCCATTGCCCTGGCTGCGCAAACTCAAATGCGCCAGGTTGATGGTGCGAATAAGGTTGTAGTTCGCGGCGCCCCCAGCATTGCCCGATTGAGTCAGTAGCGTTCCCGCGCTAGTAAAGGTGTCGTACGTGAACTGCATATTCTCGACGTTGTCGGCCACGGGTACTGGCTGGCGTGCGTTCACCAGTCGCATCAGTTTCGGAGCTGTCCCAGTGTTGTCGATGTAGTAAGTCACCATCCACAAGCGGGTCGCGGTGATGGAGTTCAAGTTGACTCCGGATGGTGCCTTGTTCAGCGCGCAGGCGCCACCCAACAGGCATTGGCTCACCAGGTACGGCAGGTTGTCTGTCGCCGCGTTCTGATTAAGTCCCAACAAGTCCCCGGCCGCGAATGACACACTGTAAGGGCTGGCGCTTGCCGCCCCCGGTGCCGCCGTAACCTCGGCAATGGCTGAGTAGGTGCCGTATTGAAACAAAACCAAATCCCCCACCTGCAACGCCGTTCCGGATGCGCTCAACTGCTGCGGCGCGGGTACGGGCGCAGGAGCGGGATAGATCAGCGTGACAGAGTTTCCATACTTATCGTTGAACTGCACGTAATAGTCCTGCAACAGCAGGATATTGTCCGTATAGATCGTGGTAATTACGTCGGTTGCTCCGATTGCCGCGTTCAGGGTCGGGCCTGACTGAAATCCGGGGATGAGCCAATACATCTGGTTGACCACCGGGGCCGGTGTTTGCGGAAACGCAATCGCTGCATTATTGTTCGCTCCCAAATGGCACGTCAGCGAAATCACGTCGCAACCATACTTCGGTAGGGTTGCTCCGCCCGTGGCGACGGCCAGCCCCCCGGAAGGCAATCCGGCTCCGGCCAGACTGACGTCTTGTGTCATCAGGTCGTAGGCTGCTCGCGAGTCTTGCTGCATCTCGGCTCTCTGCGTCACCGTCCAGGTGGCGCTCGTTCCGCCTGAATACATGGAGACTGCACCACCCAACACGATCAGACCGACAGCCATCGCGATCAGCATTTCGATTAAGCTGAAACCAGAAGCGGATTGTTTACTTGTGCGTCGCATCGTCCCTCGTTTATCGGTACTGCGAAATGTATCCCGCAAGCACATACTGCTTGGGCAACTTAAACTGGGGGGTCGTGTATTGCACTGTAATGGTGTACGCGCGCAAATTACCGGACAACGCCGCCCCTGTATAAGGGTCGATATCGCTGATGACAATCTGCCGTTGGAAATTCGTCAGGGTAATGGCTGCGCTCGCGTCGTCGGGGTTGCCGAAAGTTCCATCGGGGCCCGGCGGCGTGAGCGTCTGCGGCCCCGCCGCGGCGTCATCAGCCGTCCCGAAGATTCCGTCCACCCCTGGATTATTCACTGGCTGAAACCCCGTCAGAAAAATGCCGGTCGTCCCGTCCGGGTTGACGATCGTCACGTTCTGAATCCCTTCCCACTGAATGTTGGCGGTGTCTCGCGCGCTATAAATGCTTTCCATCGATTCGGTCGCAATTTGTTTGGCGAACAGATCGAGTTGCGAGGTCTGCGTCGTCGCCATCGCGATGCCAAACACGCCGAGCAGGGAAACCAACCCGATCGTTAGGACACAAATCGAAATCAGGACTTCAATGAGTGTGAAGCCGCGTTCACTTCTCGCACCAGGTTTTTGCTTAAACAATTTCATTGTTGTATCCATGTTTTCGTTGCTCCCACGGTAATGAGAGTCCATCCGCGCAAGCGCCCGGTCGCGCCCCACAACGTAATCGCCTTCGAACTCATCACGACTCCGGGGCGCGCAATATAAACCACGCCGTTGTTGATGTTGTTTGCAATGTCTTGAGCCGAGCCGTCGGGGTAGAAATACACGACGTTGGGCACGCCCGGCGCCACGCCCATGTCGAAGCTGATTGCCGGAGCGCCGGTTCCGAAATTGTCGGGTGTTGTTGCCACTGTGTTCGGCAGCGTCGGTTCGGCGTCAAACGACACGTCGTTCGGTAGTTGCACCGTCTCGATGGTGGTCGGATTCGTCGGGTTCGTATCTTTCACGGTAATCGTGTTCGGTATCGCGGCATTACTCAAGGTCACGGAAACGACCGTGCGTTTTGCGATCGCCACCTGTCGCCCCAGTCGCATCGTCGCGAGGGTAGTGTTGTAGGCATTCGCAACATGGGATTGTTGCAGCATCGGCATCATCACCATGCTCCCCATCCAGACCATAATCAGCAGAATCGTAATGACGATTAGCATCTCGATCAGCGAAAACCCGCGTTGGTTGTGCTTCCGTGTCATCCAGTTACTTTCTTCGGCCATTGCGCCGTCTCCACCGTTTCAAGTTTCGTCCGCGCGGTTAGCTAAACGCGGCGCTCCAGCCTTGAATCGAGGGAGTGTTAAATACCTCTTAAGTCGCGGGACTTCCCGCAGTGAATCAATCGTATGGACGGGGTCAGGCAGCGTCAAAACACCAAAGACGGGAACTTAAGCTGGCCTTGCGTAATGTAACTTGGCGCGGGTGACTGAGGTCATTTTGGCGTCACCGGATGGAAGCCTTTGCAGGCTCTCCACTGGGCAAGATCGGTAGCAGATTCATGCGAATACGGCTTGAAAACGCGACCCCGTTTTCAAATCTAAAAGCGAACGGAGTGGTCAGGAAGGTTGATTGCGGAATTACAATCCGCGCCGGTAACCACGAAGTAGTTACCCGCGATATCCCAAGAAAGCGAAACGCTGTGAAGAAGGATCGCCTGCGCTTCGGCGTCAGGCTTTGGCAGCACTCTCCTGAGCCAATGCCTGCTGGAAATAATCCAGGGACAGCTTCAAGCCGGTCTCCAAATCAATCTTCGGTTCCCAGCCCAACAAAGTCCGGGCCTTAGTAATGTCCGGCTGTCGCTGTTTCGGGTCGTCGGGAGGTAACGGTTCGTTCTTGATCGTGCTCTTAGATCCGGTAACGGCCAGTACGCGCTTCGCACATTCCAGGATAGTAAATTCCGCGGGATTCCCGATGTTCACCGGCAGATGCTCTTCCGACCGCGCTAAGCGCAGGAATCCATCGATTTCATCGCTCACATAACAAAAACTGCGTGTCTGCCCACCATCGCCATAAACGGTGAGCGCCTCTCCACGCAATGCCTGTTTCATGAAATTTGGTACCACCCGCCCATCATTGAGCTGCATGCGCGGTCCGTAAGTATTAAAAATGCGAACGATCCGCGTATCGACTTTGTAGTACCTGTGGTACGCCATCGTAACCGCTTCAGTAAAGCGCTTGGCCTCGTCATACACGGATCGCGGCCCAATGGGGTTCACATGCCCCCAATACGTTTCTTTTTGTGGATGTTCAAGCGGATCGCCGTAGCACTCCGAGGTGGAAGAAACCAGATACTTCGCGCCATATTTGCGAGCGATATCCAGCGCGTGGAATGTGCCCAGAGAACCCACTTGCAAGGTTTCCACTCCGTGAATGGTGTAATCGACGGGGCTCGCCGGGCACGCGAAATGAAATACATAGTCAACCTTGCCGCAATCGAACGGCTGGTTGATGTCAATCTCGCGGAATTCAAATCGGTGGTCGTTCCGCAGGTGTTCCAGGTTCGACAATCTTCCGGTTAGAAGGTTATCCGCAACCACCACCGAGTAGCCTTCGCCCAGTAGCGCGTCGCATAAGTGCGAGCCGAGGAAGCCCGCGCCGCCGGTGACGAGTGCCCGGCGCACGTTCGAAGATGATGCGCCAGACGATGGCGCCCTGAACGACGATGAGGTCATGACTTTTGAACGGGAGCGGCAGGAACACTCCCAAATGATCCAAATCCCTCCGAAATGGCCGCCGGCCGGCCCACGCTGTAATAGGTGAACCCGTGCTCCGCCATGACTTGCGGGTTATAGAGATTGCGCCCGTCAATCACAATCGGATACTTCAATTCGGCGTGAAGGCGTGCTAGATCAAGACAGCCGAACTCTTCCCATTCCGTCAAAATCAGCAAAGCATCGGCATCACGGGCCGCTTCATAGGGATCCGATACAAATTCCACCTTCGTGCCGAATTCCTCGTTTCGCGCCCGTTCTTGTGCCGCCGGATCGAATGCCGCGACTTTGCAACCCTCCTGCAACAGAGACTTGACCAGTTCGATCGCCGGCGATTCTCGAATGTCGTCGGTGCCCCCTTTAAAGGCCAAGCCCAACACGCCAATTCGTTTTCCACGCAGTGTCCACAAAGCGCTTCTGATCTTGCGCAGAAATCGCGCTCGCTGCTCTTCGTTGATGCGCATGACTTCATCCAAGAGACGGAAGTCATAACCGCACTCGCGCGCTACGGAACGGAACGCCATCAGATCTTTGGGGAAGCACGATCCGCCGTACCCGATGCCCGGATTAAGGAACCGCGAGCCGATCCGGTTGTCTGAGCCAATCCCTTGGCACACTTGCTGGACATTCGCTCCTACCGATTCGCAGATGGATGCAACCGCATTAATGAAAGAAATCTTCATCGCTAGAAATGCATTCGATGCATGCTTGATCAACTCGGCGCTTTTGGCGCTGGTCACAATGATTGGCGGCGGAATCTGTGGATTGTCGGGGCCGGGAATTGCGTCCTTTTTCTGGTAATAAGTTCCTTCCGTCAGAGGCGCATACACTTCGCGCAGCAATGCGGCCGCGCGCTCGCTATCCGCTCCCACAACGATGCGGTCAGGATAGAGAAAATCGGTAACCGCCGTGCCTTCCCGCAAGAATTCAGGGTTCGACGCTACATCGAGAGAATCGGGTGGCACTCCATTGCGAAGAATTATTTTCCGCACCCAGTCGCTCGTATAAACCGGGACCGTGCTCTTCTCCACCAGCACCTTGTAGCCGTCAATGGCTCCGGAAATACTGCGCGCTACCGATTCGACATACGACAAATCTGCCTCGCCCTGTTCCGTGGGCGGTGTTCCGACTGCGATGAAAATGGCGCTGCTTGTTCGCACCGCCGCTTGCAAGTCATCCGAAAAGGTCAGCTTTTTCCCCCGATGCCGTTCCAGCAGTTCGGGCAGAAAGTTTTCGTGAATCGGCACCTGGCCGCTCTTGAGTGCCGCGAGCTTCTGCTGATCGTTGTCGACAACAATGACGTCGTGTCCCAAATCCGCAAAACACGCGCCCGCCACTAACCCCACATACCCCGATCCCACCACTGCAATTCGCATGGCAATCCCCTTGCTCGTCAAATGAACCCGAAATAACTGATGAAACGAATGAAAACGAAGAACCGTACGCCCACCCTTCACCTTAGTGTAGCGACTTCGCTGACTCTTTTCATTCCCTTCGAATCGCACGAGTAATCATGCGGCGTGGCGCTTAACTGGTTCCGTACCACTTTTCCCTCAACGGAGGAAGTGCAAACCGCACTTTTGGCCTCTGCGGCGTGCTCAACTTCAACGCGTAGAGCGTTAATTCCACTCGCGTCGAAACCCCCAGCTTTTCGAATACCCTGAACATGTAATTCTTCACCGTGTGTTCGCTCAGATCCAGGCGCTCGGAGATTTGCCGGTTGCTCAGTCCATGGGCCGCCAGCCGCGCAATCTCTTCTTCTCGCGGGCTCAGCATCCGCGCCGAGGGCAAAACCGCCTCGGGTGCTGCTGGCTGGGTCGAGAGCGCTTCAATCAGGTAAAGTACTTGCTCCGAAGTTGCCCACGTTTGTCCGGCATTCACGCAAGCGATGCACTTGCATAATGTCTGAAATGAGTCGCTTCGGCAGAAGACCCCTTGCGATCCCGCCCGGAATGCCTCCACCACCTGCGTCTTGTCGAGCGAATCCAGCAAGGCGATGATGTTGATTTCCGGATACGCGCTCTTCACTTCTTGGAGCAGTCCGAAGGGACGATCCGTAATTCCTCCAAACCGGACGCTAATAATCAACACCTGAAATGTTTCTCGGGCCAATAGCTCCGCCATCTCCATCGGCGTCCTGGCCGCCAGGGCCTCGTAGCGGCGGTCTTGGGCAAGTGCTCCCGCTAGAAAGTCGCAACTCATTTCCGCCGAGTCCGCCACCAAGATCCTAACTTTTGCAATTGGAGTAATTTCCGACGTCATGCCTGCCTAAGCCACCAAGTCCCGGGGGTGATTACCAAGTAATCTTTGCTGACTAATCCTAATGGGGAATCGCCTACCCCCACAAGGAGTCATAGGTCTCTATAACCCTTGTCCACCCAAGTAAATAGAGGTTTTTCCACAAACTCTCGCCCAAATTTGTTAGTATTTTCAAAGTCGGCCTTGGGAGCGTCGGACTTTCTCCACCCTGCATTGCCTGAGAACTTCGCTTCTATCCCTCCCCATTTTGTGAGCTGGTGGGTGCCATCGCCTTGGAGATGCCATGTATTTGAAGTTTTTCGGATTTCGCGAGCAGCCCTTCGGCGTTACGCCCGATCCGCGTTTTCTCTATTTGAGTCCCTCTCATCGTGAGGCCATGGCCTCACTCGACTACGGCATCGAAGCCAATCGCGGCTTCCTCGGCCTGATCGCGCGTCCCGGCATGGGCAAGACCACCCTTTTGTTTCATCTGTTGGAAAAATATCGCAGCTCGGCCCGTACCGCCTTCTTGTTTCAAACCCAGTGCACTTCGCGCGAATTCATGCGTTTCCTGCTCGTCGAACTCGGCTACGAGGGCGACACCACCGACTTCGTCAAAATGAACGACGAATTCAATAAGCGCCTCCTTCATGAAGCTCGCCAGGGACGCAAATTTATCGTCGTTGTGGACGAAGCCCAGAACCTGAAGCCGCCTGTCCTCGAAACCGTTCGCCTGCTCTCCGATTTCGAGACCCCGCGCGCCAAGCTCTTGCAAATTATCCTTGCCGGCCAGCCCGAACTGGCGGACAAACTTGCCAGTGCTGGCTTGTCTCAGCTCCGGCAGCGCATTTCCATGCTCAACCGCCTCGAGCCCCTTTCCGCCGCGGAAGTCAGGAACTACGTGGACTATCGTCTGGCTGTTGCCGGCTACCAGGGCGAATCCCTGTTCACCCCCGAAGCTCTCGCGGAAATCTGTGAATTCACCGAAGGCATTCCCCGAAACATCAATAATTTTTGTTTCAACGCCCTTTCGCTGGCCTGCGCGCTACAGCAGAAAGTCGTCGATTCCGCTATTGTCCACGAAGTAATTTCCGACTTGGATATTACCCGGCTCGGCTCGATTAACACTCCGCCAACTCCCGAACCTGCTTTTATTCCCAAACCGCTCGTCGCGCCGGTGCCGCCGCCAATGCCGATACCCATCCACGGAAAGAACGGCGAGCATCTCAGTCCCGCCGAAGCCAAGGCCTACATGCAACAGATTTCCGAGCGCTTGAAAGACTGGCAGGAATCCCTGAACCGCGTGGTCAAGCATCCCGGCAGCGAAAAACCGAACTAACTTTACCGTACAGTAGCAATCTAAATTGCGATGACTTAAGGAGAACCTTAATGGTCATGCAGAAGATGAACGTATCTGTGATCGCCCTTATTATGGCGATTTCGACTTTCGCTTCCGCACAGTCCGACGGGACATCTAGCGTACTGAGCGACAAAGACATAGAGGTTGTTCACTTCGCAGATATGACTTACCCCGCGGCGGCGCAATTCTCTGCGTCCGATTCTGAAGGCATAGTTGTCGTGCGAGACCGGCTGGATAGTACGGGGGATGTCGTAGAAGCTACGGCCCTCTCTGGGAACGACACGTTAGTCGCTGATACTCTAGCGAACGCAAAGAAGTGGCGGTTCAAACCTAACGCAACAAAATCGGCCATCATCGTGTATCGATTCCAATTCGCAAGAGGCATCTGCAAGCAGCCGTCAGATTACTTGACAATTGATGCGCCTAATTTGGTCACCCTTACGGCGTGTCGGCCAAGCAAGTCTGATGCGATCGTGCTGAACAAACCTCGGAAATCGTTTGCAGAAGCAACAAAAATATTGGTCAGCGATAACGAGATGCAACTCCAAGATTTCGCTGAGATCGACTACCCCGTGGCATGGGAAGCAAGAATACAGGGCGTGGTCGTGGTCGAAGCCAAGCTCGATGAAAAAGGGTCGGTTTCAGACGCGTCCGCTCTCTTCGGAAACCCGATTCTCATTCCAGACTGTCTAGCCAATGTGAAAAAATGGAGCTTTTCACCCAATGCGAAACATCTCGCTGTAGTTGTATACCGTTTTAAGATGCCGTGCGCATGCCTGAATAACGCGCCCGAAGGACAACACCAATTTATACTTCAGCCACCCAATTATGTAGAAGTCTCACACGCGCCTATGTGGATCCAATGACGCTTTGTGCGAATGGGGTAGGCCAGACGTTGGTAGCAGTGGTTTTGCGGCTAGGCGGAGGGTCTCAAAATTGCCATTCACAAGAAAAACAAAACGTTCAAGGCCGACGAATGTAGCACGCGGGCAAGCAGCTTCGAAGAACTTTATTCAAGCTGCACTATTCCCGGTGCTCGACACCCCCATCGCCCTGAAAGACAAAAGCCCCTGCCCGAAGGCAGAGGCCGGTTTTACCTACCAAATCTAGATTCTTATACCGCCTGCATCGCTTCCTGCGGGGCCATTTCCGGTAGCGGCATCGCATCCGGCGTGTTGCCCATGCTGTAGGCGTACAGCACCACTTCCACGCGCTTTGAAACTCCCAACTTGTCGAAAATGCGGAACAGATAATTCTTGACCGTATGTTCCGTAAGCCCGAGCCGCTGTGCAATCTCGCGGTTTGAAAGTCCCTCTGCCACGCATCGCACCACTTCCTGCTCGCGCCGCGAGAGCAAACCCGCCCCCCGCGTATCCACAATGCGCATCGGCAACGCTTCGCCCAGCGCCTCCAGCAGAAAACGCAATTCTTTGCTGTTCGCCCAGACCTGCCCTTCACTCACGCGCTGTATGCACTTCGCCAGCGACTTCATGGACTCGCTGCGGCAGAACACCCCCCGCGCGCCCACACGGAACGCTTCCACGACCAGGCTGCGGTCCGAAACATCCAGCAACATGACAACTCTGGTTTCCGGGCGCAGAGCGCGGAGTTCGCGCGCCACTTCGAATCCCTTGCGGGGATCGTCATCTAGATGAGCGCTGACAATCACTACCGCCGGCTTCTCTTCCACCACTGCCGCGATGATCGCTTTCGTTTCAGAAACTGCACCCAAAACTTCAAAGCGCTTGTCGCGTTCCAGGGCCGAAGTCAATAACTGGCTATTCATCCGCGTGCTGTCCGCGGCTAAGACACGAATCACTTCGGTAATTTCGGGTAAAGCAATTGCGTAGGCCATTTTGGCGAGTCCCCATTCGGTCTAGAGACACAAGTCTCCTTGTGCTCTGTATGGTTCGCTGCTGCGTAGCATTTGGGGGGATCGTAGAACCAAAGCTACAAATTTGGGCCAACTGTCGGATCTCTCAAAGCGAGGAGACGCTAAAGGGTACAACTAGGCAGTACCCCTGCCCAACAGTCACTACCCACTGACTGCATTCTGATAAAACTTTAGTCTCATAACATTCGGATGTAAATAGCACCTCTGTGCTATTAGTGCATCGCTTCCCAATCTGACAAACCCGCCTAATCGCGTCGAAGTCGGCCACTAAAGCCTTGTTTGGCAGGAGCTTACATCCTAACTTCGCGTGATTTCAGGATAAACAGGCATCGTCCGACGGCAGAACCAGCAACATTCATCATGCACACAGCGAAAGGATGGCAGGTTGCTTAACAATCTGCCGAGACAGTACTAAATCGCTGTGTTTTCGGGTTACACCGGGGCGAGGGACGCGATTTACCGCGTTTAGTACAACTCCTGGTATCCACCAGAGACTCCGCGCATCACCCTAGCGAGCGATGGAGGCGGGGTACCCGACCATGTGTGGTCTTGTGGAGGAGATGGTGACTAAATGTGCTCTCGCAATGTAGTCGAAGAGGATGGAATGCTCTTCTCGTATTGCGTGGTGCTTCCGCATTTAGTTCCAAACCGGGAAGGCTCTTCCGGCATAGCCTTGCGCATCATCTCGCGTCGGATTGACTCTTCGGCTTTTCTATTCAATCGGTCAGCTCTCTCTTTTTTTTGTAGGAACAGACCTATTAGAAAAACTACAAAGAGGAAGGCGAATGTGGCAACCCACGACCCGTAGATACTCATAACCCGTCCCTGCCTTCCAATATCAGGCCCCAGCTTAGGAGGATACCTGAAATCAACACCGCAAAAAGAACCACCGTTCCACTCAGGCGGCCATACCTAATGCCGTCTTCCATCGGCCAAAGAACCAAGATCAAAACGGCAGACTCGCGCAAAAAGTCGCCAATCAGTTGCGATTTGTCTCGATGATCGGCCAGATTTGCCTGCCAAAATTAAAACAGGCACTTTTACCTCTTATCCAGCCTAATGTAAAGCTAATTCTCATCAAGTTACTGGAGTAATTAGATGCTTTCATTAGCACAAGGGAACTGATGACCTCCCAGCACATTCTACTCCAAACATTGCAATAACTTACACTTCCTACATCGGCATGAATTCAAAACTGCCGACTGCCGGAGTGTGCTGTTTTTCGTTCCTCGAAGCAGAAGTTGTAAGTTTTGGCTCACTGCACCACCAACCCCACCGGCGGCGCTGCCGTCTCCGAAATCACGCCTGAACTTCCCGTGACGGTGACGGTATAAGTCCCTGTCGGAGTTCCCGCTTGGCCGCCCGCAACTCCCGTCCCTCCTCCGCACGAAGGAAATATGCCAACCACAGCCCCTATCAGCAGAGCCCGGGCCCATCGTCGTCTCGCACGTCGAGCCCCAAACGTCACGAACGCGACAGGCAGCAACACCGCGAGCCCGTAACCCCAACCCGGCACAAAAGCTATCACCTGCGCCGTCGTCGTGATCGTCAGCGTCGTTATGCTTGGCTCGTCGATCGTTCCCGGCGTCACTTGTGCCGGACTAAACGCGCAACTTGCCGCCGCGGGCAATCCCGAACACGCGAAACTTACGTCGTTTGTAAAGCTATCGCCGCTGCTAACCTGGAGGATGTACGTTATCGCTTCTCCCGGCGCCACCGTTTGCGTCCCAGTCGTGTTGTTGATGACAAACGGTGTCGTTCCCTGCCCGTTTCCCATGACCGTCAAGATTGGCGATGGCGTTGCATCCGTCGTGACTGCTCCAGAGCTCGCCGCCACCGTGATGTGACTCGTGCCGACCGGTGTCGCGGTCGAAGTGTTTACCATCAACGCGACTGTCGTTGTGCCGCTGCCCGCCGCCACCGTCGCCGGTTTGAACTGGCAGCTTGCTCCGGCCGGAAGACTCGATGCGTCGCACGAAAAATCCACCGCGTTCTGCAAGCTTCCTCCCAGAGGCGCGATGCTCAGGCTATACTGCGCCGCCTGCCCCGGCGCGGTCGTCTGCTGTGCCGTGTTGTTCACAAATGAAAATGTCGCTGAACTCTCAAACACCACCGCCGTGCTATGCGTGATTCGCGACCCATCCGTCCCTTGCGCCACGATGTTGAAGTCGTATATCGCTGCGGTCTTGCTGTTCACAGTGACTGTAAAAGGCGCGCCTGCCGCGTTTGGCGCCAGCGTCAGTGGCGATGGCGTACAATCCGGTGGCGAGCCCGCTCCGCAGCTTAAATTCACTGGGCTGCTGTAACCGTCCAGTGCAGTGAGCGTTCCCATGAACACGGCGTCGGAGTTTACTTCAGCCGTCAGCAACGGATTCGAAATCGTAATCGCAAAATCAGGACTCCCAGTGCTCTTCGTAGAAGCAAAAATCAGGGCAACGGAATGTGCCGTCTGATTTTGGTCCGTGCCCTGAGCGATGAGGTTGAAGTTGTAATTCGCCACTGAACCGCTCTCGACGGTTACAACGAACGCGCTCCCGCTTTGCGTTGGCACCACGCTCGCCGGATTCGGTACACAGGTCGGAGGCGCGCCGCTGCCGCAACTCAAATTGACCAGACTACTGTATCCATCTTGCGTGCCCAGGCTTCCTGTGAATGTCGCCGGGAAACCCTCTGTTGCATTGGCCGATGTATTGTTCATCGTCAACGCAAAATCTGGTGAGATGGTTAGCCCCAACGGCTGGGTAATTGCCGGCTCGCCCGGAATTGCAGGATTACTCGCCGCCCCAATCGTGAGGGTGTACTGGCCCGCCGGACTCGTTGCGCTCGTGCTCACTGTCAGGATTGCCTGCGCAGGATTCGTGGATGTCGGAAAGACCGTCGTCGGGGAAGCGCCGCAATTGACTCCGAGATTTGGAGGAGGCGTACAGGTAAGATTCACCCCCGCGCTGAACGGTCCCGTCGCAGAAACCAAAATCGAAATCGGCCCCGACGTTGCTCCTGAACCAAGCGTGACGCTGGGTGGTATCGGCGCGCCCAGGCTGAATCCCTCCACCGCGAACGTCAGCGCAATTTCATGGCTCAATCCATTCTGGTCCGCGCCTTTTAGGTAGAAGTTGTATGTTGTCGGCGCCCCACCCACGGTTACCGTTAGATTCGCACTGTTCGTTCCCCCTCCCAGTTGCGCTCCGCCTGAAGCATTGCAAGTCGAGGGCGGCGCGGTCAGGCCGGTGAGGCACGTGAACTGAATATTGCCACTGTAGCCGTTCAACGCATTTACCGTAATTTGAAATACGCCCTGTGTTCCCGTGAATGCGGTGAGCGGATTATTCGATACTGTGATCTGGAAATCTGCTGTCGCTACCAGCGGTGTCTCCCACACGCCACGCCCGTAGGTCGAAGCTCGCAGCAGTTTTTCTCCCTGCGCATTGAAAAGTTCGAGTT
Organism: Terriglobales bacterium; assembly: GCA_049515835.1. Classification (GTDB taxonomy): domain Bacteria; phylum Acidobacteriota; class Terriglobia; order Terriglobales; family Acidobacteriaceae; genus JAJPHW01. The sequence goes on along the minus strand of JBEKTR010000001.1, from coordinate 39,387 downwards.
CCGTGACTGCCACATTCGGCAAGAATCCGCTTTGACCGCTTTGCGCCGCAGGCCCGACTTCATTCCAACTCGGCGTGGACGTGCTTGTAGAAAAGACGCCCACATCCGTTCCGACATAAAGCGTCTCTTGAGTCGTATCCAGCGCAATCGCATTCGCTGGAGCGTCGGGCAAAGCGTTCGAACCCGTTCCGGTGAAATCATTCCAACTCACGCCTGCGTTTGTCGTTTGCCAAATGTGCGACACTCCGAATCCCATGATGCTCACATACGCGGTGTTACCAGTTGGGTCGGTCGGATCAAGCGCGATCGCGGACACCGGAAAGAAATCAGGATTGATAGTGCCCGTCTGGTTCATCCACGAGTTGGGCCCCAGCAACGCATTCGTCGTAACCAACACATGCCCGCCTGTAGGGCTCTGCGTCGCGTTCGGCCCGTAACCATCCGTGCCCGCATAAATCACGTTTGAAAATCCGCCTTGCACCGGGCCGCCCGCAGCCAATGCGCGAACCTGATTGACTTCCTGGCCCGTGCACGTGCCCGGAGCGCCCGTGTCGAAACTGTCGCTCACAGCGATAAAGCCCGTACCGTCGGTCGAACCGCGCCATACCCGGCATGTACCCACCACCAGGGTCGCATCACTCTGCGGGTCGAAAATAAACGGCGTGAACAACGGCCCCATATCCCCACCCAACGTAGCGTTGCTGACGATCAAGCCGTTGTTGAAGTCTTCCGACGTGCAACTCAATCCCAATTCGCACTTCTGAATGCTGATGCCCGTGTTTTCCGTAAACCATTCGAGCGCATTAGCGGGATTGATGAGCGTGAATCCGCCGTCAGGCTCATTCACGTTTTGCCATGTAGTCCCACCTTCCGCCGATCCAGTTGCGGGGGAGCCATTCGCCTGCGCGCCCGCGAGCAGCGTATTGGGATCGTTGGGCGATTGCGAGAACCCGACCAACTGCGTCATCGAGCCGAGCGTCTGGTTCAGGCTGTCGAAGTCATTGGTTTGGCCGCATGTGCCGGTATCGAGATCGGTGAATCCGTTCAATGCGCGATAGATGCCGCCGTCGTTCGCGAAGTACATGACTACCTGCTGGTTGTTCTGCACCAACTCGAAGCCGATGGCATGTTGCGAAGCGTGCACATGCGCCGTCGAGCCGAAGTCCGGCGGACAACCATAGACATGTGTGAGATTCAGAAAAACTGCATTCGGTGGCGGAGGCGGATTCACATTAGGGTTGCACGTAGGAAATTCCGGCGAGAGTTCGCATTTGAAAATATTTACTGCGCCGGCATAAAGGTCCGTCACGCCGCAACTCGGATCCGATTGCGCGCAATTGGGTACGGCCGCCAATTCCAGGTTGTAGGTTCCATCTTCCGCGCCGCATCCGCCAAACAAATCGCCGCAATCGAGAATTCCGGTTTCGTCAATTTGCGCCCAGGTGACGCCTCCGTCGAAACTTTGCCAAATGCCTTGATCCACATCGTTTGCGTCCACGTACCAGACGTACATCTCGTTACGGCCGGGGACGACGGCCATCTCTCCCCGGTAGATGGGGCACTCGCTGGGCGATGTAGTCTGCGGAGGACATGCGAGCGAGGTCAGACCGGCGCCGGGCTGGTTGAGCAATCGTGTCCAGTTGATTCCATCGGGCGAAGAATAAAATCCGTGATAGCGAACTGCTGCGAAAAATAATCCCACGCCCGCGTTGTAGATCACGCTGGTCGCAGAACTTGGGCTGATTACGACGCCATTGTCTGCAATGTTCGCATAAGTCCAAGTTTCGCCGCAGTCGGGCGCGTAGTAAATCCCGCGGTTCACGCCTACTGGATTTTCGAGTCCGTCGAGCACACCCTGCGACGTTGCTGCCGCCGCAGCGACAACTAAATTGGGCGTGGACGTACTGAACGCAATCTTGCTGAGACCCAATCCGGCGAACGAACGCGTGCCCGTCGAGTCACTCGCAACTAAATCCCACGTCTGTCCGCCGTCGGCAGAATGCAGAATGCCCAAGCCGTAATAGGAATCCTGCGAGCTGTCAGTTTCGCCAGTCCCAATCAGCACAATGCTTTGCGGTGGATTGTTGACGCACGACTGCACTCCGCTCGACCACGGCTGGACGGCGATCGCGCCAACCGCAAGCGTAGCTTGATTATCTGTAAGCGCAGTCCAAACAACGCTTGCCGGGTTTGCACTCGCCGGGCCCGCGTTCGCGGATTTCCAAACGCCACCGTATGCGCCGCCGATGAAAACCGTATTGCCGGTCGCATCGGAGGGATCGACCGCAATAGCTGTCGCTCGCCCGGAAACCCAACCGTAATCCTGCTGGCCTAGGCCGGTTGCGTCGGAAGCGAGCGGCGCGGGGCCGAGAGGCGTCCATGTGGCGGATGGGTTGGACGGATGGCTTTTTCCCAATGCAAGTTTTTGCAAATACGCGCGATAGCGAAGCGCGGCGGATGGTTGTCCCTGAATTGCGCGGCCATGACGGAACCAGTCGTCGTTCTTGCGACGGGAGTCGGGCGTTTCAGCATGAGGCGAAGATTGTGCAAACACAGTTGCGCCTAAGCCAAAGACAATCAACAACGTGATGGCAAAAGAGCGCACTCGATGACCTCAGGCGGCCTTTTCCGTTTTGGCGTTGGCTGTTTTTGGCGGGGCAATCTTGCCCAGCTTGATCAGACGCGCGACGATCGAAGCCACACTGCGGTTGTGTAGTTTGGCGATGTCGTGAAAGTCCATGCCGCTGCGAACTTGCTCGCAGACTTCTGCGTCCTCCTTGCCTGTCCAATACTTGCCCGCGTTGCCCGCGCGACTTTTCTCGCGCTGCTGTTCCGCGATGAGTGCGCCCACTGCGCGGTTCAGGGCCTTGACTGCCAATGGCTTGCGGCAGATGGAGTCGTTCGGCAACGCGTCGTTGGTTTCCGGATCGAATCCATCCGCTAGCGCGCGAATGGTCTTGATGGCTTCCTGAAGGTCCATATGCATGTCCTCGAAATAGAAATCTTCTAATCTTAGAAATTCGGCGCGGATCTGGCTGTGACGGATGAACATCGTGCCTGTGGATATCCCGAAATTGGGAACGGCTGTAACACGCTCGCAGGAAAGCATTTACACTATGGCAAGATTTTAGAGATTCGAGATTTGAGAGATAGAAGATGAACTGGCAGGCTCTTGCGATTACTTTTCAGCTGGCGACGCTGGTCGCGGGCATTTTGCTGGTCGTCGGACTGCCGATCGCGCACTGGATTGCCTTTTCGCGTTGGCGCGGAAAATTTCTAGTTGAAGCTCTCGTCGCGCTGCCCATCGTTCTGCCGCCGACCGTCCTTGGTTTCTACCTGCTGATCGCTCTCGGATCGCGCAGCCCCATCGGACGCGCGTGGGCGCATTTCACGGGACATCCGCTGGCGTTCACGTTTCAGGGATTGGTCATCGGCTCAGTGTTTTACAGCCTGCCGTTTGCGGTGCAGCCGTTCGCGTCTGGGTTTGCCGCGGTGAATCCGCGATTGCTGGCCACATCGGCCACATTGGGCGCGTCAAAGGCAAAAACATTCTGGCGCGTGATTCTGCCGCTCTCGATTCCCAGCGTAATCACCGGAGTGGTGCTGAGTTTCGCGCATACTCTCGGTGAATTCGGGGTGGTCCTGATGGTGGGTGGCGACATTCCCGGTGCGACGAGCACGGTTTCAATTGATATCTACGATAAAGTGCAGGCATTGGATTACGCGTCCGCCAATCAAACCGCGTTGGTGCTGCTGCTGCTTTCGTTTGTGATGCTTGCGGTGGTCTACGGATTGAATCGGCGCGTGGGGATGGTGGGACGATGAGCGTGGATTCTGTCTAGGTTCCTTTTCGTTTTGCTTTGAACCGATAATGGATGTCTACATCAAGCAATTTCAACACCGAAAAAAATGTCGAGATGGTCGGATTCCCCTCATCGGATAGAGACGTGTATAGAGTCTCTCTGGTGATTCCCGTAGCCTTGGCAGCCTCCGTCATTTGAAAACGCGATTGTAGAACGTCTTTAAGGGCCATAAGGAGTGACTCAGTAGAGTCTTTGGCCGCTTCCTCAATGTACTTCTCAGCGAGTTCAGGGTCGGCCAATCTCTTAAGCAACGAAGAATGATAGTCTCGATTGCGTCTAGGCATTGTCCTTCCTCCAAAACTTTTTGGCTTTCTTAATATCTTGCTTCTGCGTCTTCTTGGTTCCTGCCAGCAAAATGACTACCATATCCCTTCGGCAACCGAAGTAAATTCTGTATCCAGGACCAACGTCGATTTTCAGTTCCGACACGCCTTCTCCTACGGGCTCACAGTCTCCGAGCAGACCGCGCCGGATTCGTCCAATTCTCGAGTCAATGATCGCAAGCAGATTCTTGTTACTCGAGGCTAGTTCGCTTGTCCAATCATCGAACGGAGAGCGACCGTTTTCGTCTTCAAATATCTCGATTATGCCGGGTCTGGTTTCCAAGCATTTCGGTCGGCCTCGGCGTGTGAGTTATAACTTACATCCAGCCTAGCACCGCTCCAGTGGGGTTTCAAGGGCGCATCTACACTGCCGTAACTGTGATATAAAAGCAAGCGCGGAAGAGACGGGATTCAAACCCGCGAACCTTGCAAAGATTTATCAAGATTGTAAGTCCGCCGGGCTTGCCAATGCCTGATTCTTCCATTTGTCAGTTATATCTGACATGTTATCATAAAGATCCCAAGATTAGAACCTTCGATTAGTCAATCTCTGATGCCGTGAGATTGTTGTTGTGTTTGAAAAAGCGTTCGTGAAACCTCCGGAGATGAAACCCGAAGAGCTAAGTTCCGACGCGCAGACTTTGCATCTGCAAACATTGCATCTGAATGTCCGCAAGGCCTTTGCCGGCGGTTTCGTTCTCGATGTCCACACATCGATTGCTCCCGGCATCACGATTTTGTTTGGGCCGTCGGGAGCAGGGAAGACCACGCTGCTTGACTGCATTGCTGGACTGACCGCACCGGACGCAGGCCGCATTGCGGTGGGCGATGGACTGTTCGTTGATGTCGCGCAAGGGTTGAATATTTCTCCGCAAAAACGAAATGCCGGGTATGTGTTTCAAGATTTGGCGCTGTTTCCGCATTTGAGTGCGGAGCAAAATATCGCATTCGGAATCAGTCACTTGCCTGTGGAAGAGAAACGCGAGAAAGTTCGCGCGATTCTAGAATCGTTCCGCATCTCGCTGCTTTCTTCCAGGAAACCCCAAGAGCTATCGGGCGGCGAGCGCCAGCGTGTGGCTGTGGCACGCGCTCTGGTGACGAACCCGCGCGTACTCTTACTCGACGAACCGCTGGCTGCGCTCGATGCCGCGACAAAATCAAAAATCATTGAAGACTTGCGCGAGTGGAATAATGTCCATCACATTCCGATTGTGTACGTTACGCACAGTCGCGAAGAGGTGTTTGCGCTCGGCGAGCGGGCGCTGATTTTGGAAAACGGAAAAGTTACCGCGCAGGGGACGCCGCATGAAGTGCTGTCCGCGCCGCGACGGGAGACGGTCGCGCAACTTGCTGGGTTTGAAAACATTCTCGACGCCACGGTGCTCACGCTCAACGAGGACAGAGGGACCATGACATGCCAAATTGGGCCGTCGATTCTACTGGAGACGCCGCTGGTACGCGCGGCAATCGGGGAGACGCTGCGCGTTGGCATTCGCGCGGGAGATATTTTGATTTCGACCATCCTGCCCATGGGATTGAGCGCGCGCAACATTCTGCCCGGCGACGTCGTCAGCCTGGAAAGGCGCGACATGATCGTGGCTGCAAAAGTGAATTGCGGCGTCGAAATGGAAGTGCATCTGACGCTGGCCGCCCGCGATTCGCTCGCCCTCGAACCGGGCCGCGAAGTCTGGCTGGTGGTGAAGACGCACTCGTGCCACTTGATGCAGGGGTGACGCCCTCTCTGACGGCAGTTTCGGTGGGGGCCCTTTCGAGCCGCGCCTTTCGTATCGACATGACGGGCTCGAAGTACAAACCTCACTGGAACATAAATCAGTTGAACTTTCAGCCGATGGAAAACCACGTCATGGAGTCTCGTGGTGCCCATCCTTCGAAAACCGCGAAGGGCGGGGCATCCTATGTAGAAGAAGGTATAGACAAGAAATCAGTGCGATTGGTTGGGCCAGCCCCCCACCCCCAACGAAGGCCCAGCGTTAACGAAGCGTGACCGAGCTCTGCTTTGGGGAATCGAGAAGAGCCAACAAAAGGTTCGGCGCCTCAGGGGAAGTGTTGGGCTTAATGTTGACCTGAAAATTGCAGTTAATGAAAGTTACGTTCAAAAGACTCAAGGGCCCTCCGCTATATCGGATCACGGAATCCGAAATGACTACATTGCTGAAAGTGTCATTCGTATCTAAGTCCACTATGCAGCCGCCGATTCTGATACCCGAGAAATAGTTGTGACCGCCCGATCCCTCAGTCATGCCCTCGCATGCTTTCGATACCTTAGTTGGATCTGGGGCGTTCCCATTTAGCTGATCCAAGAGGGACTGATAGTTGATTACTGCGGCAACGGTAACCCAAAATTCTGGGGTACGCGGGTCGGCATCCGAAAGTTTTTGGCGAACATCTGTAAGAATCTCTTGAGGCACGCTCAATCTCTGAGTATTAGCGATTTCTATGTATTTTTTTAATTGAGGTAGTCCGGATTTGACTTCTGATTTAGGCAAAGAGGCGAACGTCTTGAGTCCATAAAACGCCAAGGTATTTTTTATCTCTTTGACATCGAAAGACACGTCATCGAGTTTCTTGAGCGGATCCTTCAATTGGTTAGATACTTCCAATGTGACCTGATTCTTAAGGTCCGCGGCAGAATGGTTGGACCAGAAGCTGAACAATGCAAACGCTAGGGCGCAGAACGCGATGATTGGACTGGCCTTCTGCCAGACGCCAACAGCGGCCTTCGGAGCATTGGCGATGTTGTTTGCGACGGCGTCTATTTTAGAATGAAGGCGTTGTAGATCTTCTTTGTAGCCCATAGGGTCAACTTTGGGACTGTCTAAATATTCGGACTCAAGGGCAAAGATTTGCATTTAGACGAACTCCTGCCTACGTACCAGTTAGAGTCCGTTATTGCCACGCACCTGTATAGATGTCGCATGGGCAGGGCCAGCCTACCGAACGTGCCACGATATTACTACTTCGGGACATGTACTTCTAGATATGTGTTAGAGGTAGAGTTTGGCTTGGCCCGAAACCACAAACGGTTTCCGCCTGTTTATTCACCGTCCTTCCTACCCATTCAGCCTGAGGCGGTCTTACCCGAAAACTGAAGCGGGCGGGTGGCCCGGCCTTTAATCGCCGACACCATTACCACTGTGGGTGCCCCGTCCTTCGCGCAGTTTGCGAAGGGCGGGTATCACCGACCTCGATGTCATTGGTTTCACCTGTTGAGAGCGTGGCGATTTATACTGCCGGAGACATTTGTCGTCCAAGCCTGTGTTTCCCACCCTTGCGAAAAGCGCAAGGATGGGGCACCCGCAGTCTCTTAGCACGATAAGAAAAAAGTCGGAGCGAAAGCATGGGCCACCCGCCAGAGCAACGCACCAGTCTCTACCGCTCTCCATTCGTGTTATGGTGTCAGCTCAAAAATCACCCCGCAACCTGGGCCAGACCCGTTGTACGGAACACAGGAGAGGTCGCCACCGTAGTAAGTGGTGCCGTAAAAATTCCCTTTGCTGTCTTCTACGACTGCTCCAGAAGGATTGCCACCATCCCATTGCCCCCTGAAGTTATGCAATACCGATTCTTTACCGCTGGGAGTCAATTTGAATACCACACCGCAGCCGATGGCGTAGTCTCCGTATGAACACTTGCCGTTGCCACCGCTGGGAGTGGTTCCGTATAGGTTTCCATGAGCATCTTGCATTATCTGATTGGGACTGTAACCGTCCGCGCTATCAAATGTGAAAAGCACGGAAAAGGTTCCAGCGGTGTCGATCTCAAAAATGGTCCCGCATCCTGGGAGCAGCTCATTGGTGTGATTGCAATTCCCTTTATCGTCCCCGCCCCGTGTGGTGGTGCCATAGAGATTTCCCGCCTTGTCCATGAATAGAGGTGCACCAGGGAAGGCACCATCTGATAATCCTTTAAAACGGTAAAGGACCGTCTCGTTACCACTCGTATCCAGTTTGTAAACCACACCACAGCCAACTCCAGTTTGGTGAAAGTAACACGGCGCGTCGCCGCCGTAGGCGGTAGTGCCATACAGGTTCCCGTTGCTGTCCTGGATCACCCCGTTGGGGCTCCCTCCGTCAGTAGTTCCATTGAAACTGTAGACCACACGAAAATCGCCGGAAGCGGTCAACTCGAACACCTCCCCAGCACCATAGGTTTGCGCTACCCCGTAGAGGTTCCCTGCGGCATCTATGATGACTCCCGAAGTAGGGTTCGATCCCTCTGACCCGGTGAAGTTATACAGCATCGTGAACTTGCCCGCTGGGGTTAGCTTGAACACCACTCCACATCCACTCTCACATTTACCGTTGTTGCCACCATCGTTGGTTGTGCCATAAAGATTTCCGCTGGCATCTTGAATTAAGTTGCCAACAGGCACAGCCCCATCGTCGTACTTGAACGTATGTAATAGCTTGAATTTCCCCTCAGCAGTTAATTCAAAGACGGTCCCACAACCGGGAAAAAAGGAGTCACATCCATCACCCAAATACCCGCCGTAAGCGTTAGCCCCATAAAGGTTCCCTTTCGCATCCCGGACTAGTGAGGTGGGTACCCAGCCATCGCTTGTGCGATTGAAGGCATGCAGAACTTCTTCTTTGTAGTTGGTTGCTTTGGCGGTTTGGATTTGAGCTTGGGTAAGAGCGGTCAAAATGCATACTGCCGCGACGGCCGCCAATAGACGAAGGGACTTACTCATAACTATTTCTCCTGACAAGACACCCAACCCTCGGGAGCGGACAAAAACAACGGACAACTAGACGTGGTTTAAACCTAGACGTAGTTGGCGCGGGCAGTTGGAGGCTCCCACATCTAAATTCGTTGCCTGTCTTCTCGGAACGAGCCCGCTCACTGAATGGTTCGTGAGCAACTTTTCGGGGGGCTGGCCCAACCAAGCTCCGGCCTTCGTACGGATCTTCTCTGATGAGGATGCCTCATGCTTCGCGGGGTTCGAAGCATGGGCACCAAGGATGTCGCTAAGGTCTTTCTCACGGCTGAAAGTTCGGCCGATTTATGCTTCCAAGAATGATTGTGTCGAGGGCATCATCTCCCACCCTTTCGCAAAAAACGCGAAATGATGGGGCAGCCTCAGCAGAGGAGATGCATGCGGCAAGCGGCGTTTGGTTGGCCCAGCCCCAGGCTCGGAATTTCGGACTCCATAGCCCACCCTTTTGCACAGTGCGCAAAATGGTGGGGCAGCCAACCATATGTTGCAACGCTCCTGGAGTACCCATTCAGCCTGAGACGGTCTTACCCGAAAACTGAAGCGGCAGTAGAGTGTCCACCGGATTCTGGTTTCCGCGGGCAAGCCGTAGGCTGGCAAAGTTGAACGGGCAATCAGGAACGACTGGAGCTTTCACGTTATGAGAATTCAATTTTCGGTTCGAAACGCATTTTTGCTCACAGCAATCTCGGTATTTTCGATTTCTTGCAGTCTTTCTTACGCTCTTGGCCAGTCTGGATCGGCGGGCGCATCCGCCGCAGGCGGCGCGCGATCGTCATCTGGCCAAACCAGTCCGGGAACGGTGAGCCCTGCACCGGGTACTGTCGCTCCAGCACCGGGAACAGCCACTCCGACTCCGGGCACAGCCGCACCCAAACCGGGTGAGCCTATGCCGCAGTCGGGAACTGTGCCGCAGGGATCCACCGTTCCAGGAACTAATTCCGGATCGAATCCAGATCAATCGAACCCAGGACAGTCGAATCCGAATAACGGCCTGCCGAACCCGAATCAGCCGGGCCAGATGCCGCCGGATTCGTCGAATCCGGGAGGGACGACGCCGCCGAGCACGGTTCCGCCGTCAGGCACGTCGCCACAGTAATTTGTTTGCGTGTTAACGTTTCGCTTCTTGGATTGAATCAGGCTGTTCTATCTCGATAACGCCGGCCCATTCTCCGGGCTGGCGTTCGACGTAAACCAGGCGTCCACCAAGGATTTGAGCTGCCGCCTCAGGAGGGACGTCGCGATGATATCCGAAGAATCTCATCTTCCAGCGTTGCCAGGTCACCCAACGTTCAAACCAACTGTGCGGGGGATCGTATTTCGTCGAAAAGACGAAAGCGACATCAAACAGCTTTGTTTGGTCCTGCTGCGCTTGACCCTGCGACGCTTGAGCGCGGGCGGCGAGCAGCTCTTCCGCAGTGAAATCTTCAATACGCAAGACTGTCATTGGTTGTGATACGTAGCCGAGAAAAGGCTGCGTCAGTTCGTCGTTCGCGGGCCACGCGGTCAAAATGCGCGCACGCGGGTAATGGGCTTCGAGATATTCGGCAGCGTGTTGATGCAAGCGGACGAAGTCGCTGTACGCGAGATTGTCCTCCGGCGAGAAGCCATGCGGAGGATTGATGAACCATCCGGCAATGAAGGCAAAGGCCACGACCGCGGTAGCGGTACGCCACCAAGATAATCTTCGCCGCAACGTGGAAACACAAATGATGATGACAAGAGGAACGACGGGAAGCATGTAACGCGCCAGCACCGCGCCACCGATGACGGAGAGCGCGAGCACGTAAGCGGCGATTAATGCAAGCAATGCGAGTTGGCGAGGAATGGCGATGCGGGGGCGCGGGTTATCCCCATCTTTGAGCGCGGGAAGTCTCATCGCGTAGGCGGTGAGTAGCGTGAGGATGAAAAGATTCATGTATCCCAGAGTTTGGTAGAGACGCATGAGCAGGGCGAGAAAAATGCGGAGCGGGTTGGTGGTGGCAGCGACGTTGTAGCGGAAGAATTCGGGATTGCCGAAGATGAATCCAGTGTGCGCGTAGTGATAGACGTACCAGAGAGCGAGTGGAAGAGCAGGAGCCAGTAGCGCGAGCGATCTTGTGTATGAAAAAGCGGGTTCCTCGACTGCGCGGGATTGCCCGCGTGCGGGCAATCCCGCTTCGCTCGGAATGACAATATGTTGGTGAGCCGCGGGGATGGCTTCGCTCGGAATGGCTTCGCTCGGAATGACAAGAGTCTTGGCGCTCGGAACGGCACCGTAAGGAGCCGGGATAAATGGCCGGACAAGTTCCCAGACGAACAGCGCTGCGGGCGCGAGAATGGCGGTTTCCTTCGAAAGCACGGCCAGCGAAAACCAGATTGCTGTCGCGACGAGACGCTCGGCGAAACAAGAGTCCAAGGCCCAGAAGGTGAATGCAGCCGCGGCCATATCCACGTGGGCCATGGAACTCTGCGCGAAAAATACGGGATAGAGCGCGGTGCAAATGACCGACGCGATGGCAACGTGGATGTTCGCGATGCGGCGAGCTAGGCGAAACAATCCCGTGAGGGCGAAAGCCGAAATGCCAAGCATCGCAGTGCGGGTGACGACGGGCGCGTAACCGAAGATTTTCCACCACAGCGCGAGCCAGGCCATCACCAGCGGTGGGTGCGCATTCGAAGGTGTGGTGTAGGGAATGAACGATCCGGTGAGAAGGAGATCACGCGCGGCGGGAACGTAGTAGCCGGCTTCGTCCCAAAAGTAGGGAAGGCGCAAGAGCGGGAAGTGCAAAGCCAGCAGCGCCAAGAATGCAAAAGTAAAAACGCGCAGAGAGGTAGCGGCGGTAGATTCGGGATGAGGCTGCGTCACTGCCGGTTAGTGTACCGGGCCGGAGGGCGTCATGCGCGGGTCAAGCTTGATTTCGCCGAAGGCGCTTTCGTAGTTGGAGACGTTCTGATTCAAGACGGCGGACAGGGCTTTAGCCTGCTGCGGGCTGAGGTAAATGCCCTGAAAATTGTGGATTTCCACTTGCGTCTCGCTGGTGGGTTGCATGGTGCCGAAGTTGAGAAAAAAATCCCAGACATTCACGCGGACCTGCACGCTGTTGGCATAGGTTTCGCGGTAATCAGAACGGTTTACGAGCTTGACGTTGGGTTGGGTTGGCATGGACATGAAAGTAGTTTAGCAACTTTCAAGTTCTCTCATAGATGCGGCGACCCGGAAAGATGCCACGAGATTTACCACCAAGGACACGAAGGATCACGAGGGGGTGTCTCTTTTGTCCTCGGTCTTATGGGATGACCACAAATGCGACGTTGCTTCGCAATGTGCCGCCGGGAGTGGTGACCGAGACGTATCCAGATTTTACGCCTGCTGGAACTGTGGCTTGAAGGAACGTGTCAGAGACGACGGTGAAATTGGCAGGCGTTCCATTGAAGGAAACGGCGGATGTCCCGGTGAAGCCTTGGCCCAGAAGGCCGATGGTTTGTCCGGGTTTGCCGGCGGGGAAGACGAAGCTGGTGAACGGCGCGAGTCCGGCGTCAAAGCTGTAGATGGTGCCGCAACCGAGGTCACAAGCAGAGTTGGAGCCTCCGTTGCTGGTGACGCCGTAGAACTTTCCGTTGGTTCCCTGACTCAGGCCGTAGGGATAGGAACCATCCGCGGACTCGAATGTATGCAGCGTGCTGAACGCTCCCGTGTGCGCGAGTTCGAAAATTGTGCCGCAGCCCGCGCCGGGGCCGGGATTGCAGTTGAGGTCACCGCCGCCGGCGGTCGCGCCGTAGAGATTGCCGTCGCTGCCTTCGATCAGCGATTGCGGCGCCAAGCCGTCCGTGCAATTGCTCTGCGAGCAGAAACGGTAAAGGGTGGTGAGGCCGCCGTCGAGAGAAAGCTGGAACAGCGTTCCGTCGGCGAGTGAATGACCGCCTCCCGTGGTCACACCGTAAAGATAGCCATTGCTTGCCTGGATGAGGCTCGTGGGCGCCGATCCGTCGCGGCATTTGCCGGAGCAGAAGTTGTACAAAACGGTGATTGCGCCGGTGGGCGTAAGGCGAAAGAAGGTACCGCAACCGGTGCGGTTGCATCCGTTGCCGAAGCCTCCGGCGGTGGTGGTGCCGTAGAAATTGCCGTCGCGGGCGAGAACGAGGCTGCTGGGAGATTCGCCGTTTACTTCATCGAAACTGGAAAGATTATGGAATGCTCCGGACGTGGAGATCTTAAACGTGCTGCCAAGACCGTCGGCTCCGCCGAGAAGGGTTGTTCCATAGAGATTGCCGTCGATATAAGGAACGAGGGTGGTCGAAGGAAGACTGGGAGCGGCTAAGTTATAGAAATTGGGCGAGAGGGAACCGTTGGGTGCAATCCGAAAGATCGTGCCCGCATTGCTGACGGCAAGTCCGCCTTGGGCGGTGGTTCCGTACAAGTTGCCATCGGAGGCGAGCATGAGACCGGCCAGAGGCTCAAAGCCATCGGCGCAATCGGCCTGCTGGCAGAAATCGTAAAGAGTGGTCAGAGTACCAGCAGGAGTCATTTGAAACGCAGTGCCGCAAGTTCCCGCGCAGTCAGAATTGTACGTACCGCCGGCGACGGTCACGCCGTAGAAGTTGCCGTCCGTGCTTTGCTGGACGGCGGCGATGGGCTCTTCGCCGTGCGTCTTGTCGAAGTTGACCAGAGAGGTGAAAGTCTGGGCAGAGGCCGTGGGCATGACTGCGAACACGACTGCGAGGGCGAAGCAAATTTGGCTCGTCCGGGAAAGTATTGAAGAGATGGATTTACGCATAGTGATGGCCGAAGGCAGCGGCATAAAAGCCGGGCTGCGAAACACCGAGCGATAATATCGCAATCGCGACGCGGCGCGATAGAGACTATTGACCCTAGGGTTGGGCATGTACGGGCGCCGAAATCGCCGATGGGCGTGGGATTCGGGAGAGCTAGGTGATTCGTCCGCCGATCGTGCCGGGGCAATAAGCTCCTGCGATATGATTGATGAAGGCCGGGATGGCGGAATTGGCAGACGCGCTGGACTTAGGATCCAGTGCCCTAAAGGCGTGCAGGTTCAAGTCCTGTTCCCGGCACCAGACATCAACTCTTAAGTGTCTAAGACCGAGGCACCTCGACTTCGCCCGGGATTTCGCCTGCGGGCCAAAATTGCAGCCTCGAGCATGACGACTGAACAGCGAGCCAGGGCTGCGCTGGTAAGCCGCGGCTCCTAAGGCAATATGCCAAATACTGCACCGTAGTTTGAAGCGCCACCGTATTGTGTTGTTCCATAGAGTGCTCCGGCTTTTCCGAAAATCAAGCCGCTATAGGGATATTGGCCATCGGGATCGCCTTTGAAGTTATAGACAGTCGTTTCGGTCCATGAGCCTCCCGGCCCAGGGGACAACTTGAAGACAGAACCATAATCCTGATGTTGGCGATCTCCAAGAGCGGTTCCATATAAATTTCCCGCAGAATCGACTGCCATCGGGCCAAAGGGATCGGCGTCGTTGCCGCCGGCAAACGAGTAGAGAGCGGTTACGCTCCAATTTCTTCCGCCCGAGGGGGGCGAGATTTCGAAAATGGTTCCGAATTGGTGGCCGCCATAATTGCTGTCGGTGCCGTAAAAGTTTCCGTGATAAACGACTAGGCCGCCGTTCGGGTTTCCACCAAACGCACTTGAAAACGCATAGAGCACGTTTTCGTGCCAAGCGCCATCGGATTGGCGAAGCACGAAGAAGGTGCCGATGTTGGCCGCGCTTCCGCCGGATTCGGTTGTGCCGAAGAGGTCTCCTCGCGAATCGATGATCAACGAAGAGTTCGGCTGCGCGCCGTCAGTTCCGCGAGGCAGCGAGCCGCTGAATGTGTGAAGCGTGATTTTGGTCCAGGAGTTGCCGGACTGCTGCGGCGGGCTCAATTCATAAACCGTGCCACAGTCGCAAGAGGAGGTTCCTCCCCCGAATGTGGTGCCATAAAGGTTGCCGAGGGCATCGAATACCAAGCCAGCCGAAGGCCCAGCGCCGTCGGATTTTCCAAGAAAATTGTAGAGCACTGTTTCCGTCCACAGGCCACCGGGTTGAGAGGGCGGACTCAATTCATAGACAGTCCCGGAATTCTGTGTACCGCCCGATTGCGTTACTCCGTAGAGATTTCCGTTGGCATCGAATATCAAGTTCCCGATTGGTTGGCTTCCGTCGTTGATGCCGCCGAAGTCATAGAGAACGGTTTCAGTCCATTTACCGTCAACCTGCGAGGGAGCTGCCAATTCGAAAACCGTTCCGCGATTTGAGCCGTTCTGGCCATTGGTTGACCCGTAGAGATTGCCTGATGCATCGGCGACCAAGCCGGACTCTGGGTTAAAGCCATCCGCGCCGCCCTGAAAACTGTAGAGAACGGCCTCGTTAGTTGCGCCGAAGGCGGCGCAAGCAAACAAAAGAGTGCCAAGCATTGGGACGACAAAGCGAGTGCAACAAGGGATGCCCTTCATAACAGAACCTCAGGAGAAAATCGTCTTGCGGGACTAACGAATCAACCGGGCAAGCATATCTACGCGAGCACCGAATTGCAAGTCTAGCCCTTAATCGCCGAGCCCTAGAACTGGGCCAGCTTGGCGCACTAATGCGCTAAATGCTCTTTGCCGATTTGCATCCTTGACGCGTTTTCTGACGCGGACATGGGAGCTTTCTAATGCGCATCCGCACCGCTCCGCTGTTGTTGGCAATCCGGCTGAAACTTTTCATCACAGTTTTCTTCCTAAGTGGCTGCAGTTCCGCGCCGCCGGCTGCGGCGCCGGCGGTAACCGCATCCCGCCAGTACCATGGCACAGCGTCGGTGGGCGATTTTCTTAGCATTCGAGTGGATTCCGATGTGCAGACGATCACCTACAACGACATATCGAATAACACCAGTGGCACAGCAACTTACACTGTGAATGCCGATGGCACTTACACCGTGAACGACCCCAGCGGGAACCTGCAAGGCGCATACGAAGTCCCGAATTACATGCTGCTTATTCAGGCGACGAAGACTGGCCCCAACGCCGATGCGCCGTCGCTGGTCACGGCCGTCGAAAGCGGGCCCATTTCGCTGGCCACATTTGAGGGACAAGCCTACAACACGATGCAATTCCGCACCGCCGCTGGTGGACTGGAAGCAGGCTCCATCAGCGTGAATGCGCAGGGCGCAGGAGCAATATCTTCATTCTGGCCCTACGGATCGTATTCGGGTAACCAAGGAAATCAAAATAATCAAGGCAGCGGTCCGTTCAATACCGGCACGGTTGATTTGAGCAAAGCTCAGGAAGATTCTTCGGGGACATTTCTCAAAGTTCCGGATCCCGATGGCAGCGGATACGACTATGCATTTGGCACAGCCAACGGAGTCTTCGCCGTGGACACGCAGAACGGCGCGATTTTAGGTTTGAAAAAAGCTGCCAGCAAGGCCTTCGACCCGAGCGTGGCAGGAACTTACAAGGCCATTTATTACCAGAAAGAAAACGCAAGCACTGGAGCGGGAAATGTAGAGACTGGTACTCCGAGCCTGGGCAACGCGACGCTCACCGTGGCAAGCAACGGGCAAGTCACGATGATGGATCGCCAAGGCGACCAACTGGCGCACGGGATGCTCAAGGCAGTAGCTGACACTTCTTATCTTTATGGAAGCGCAGGGGAATTACAGGACCCATGCTATGGCTTCTTCACATTTCGGGTGGCGACAGCGAATGCCCAGCAGGATTTCTTCGTTAGCTTTCAGGGGCGAGCCATGCTGTTTAGCTCATTCACCGCAAACCTGCCCTGGGCAACAACCGGCACCTATGACTATTTTTACGGTGTCGGTCTGAAGTAAGGCGCTTCGTAGCCTATGTCGCCTCGTACCTGCCTAAATACTCGATTGAGAATCTGTATTTGGACTACCCTTCTCTAGAAGTGCATGCCCCAGTAATATCTGAGGAGTAAATCTTATGAAGATCCTTCGCATTAATTGCGTGTGGTCGGGATTCCTATCTCTAGTGCTCTCATTGCACGCACAGACTTTCACCACTGTACATGCCTTTATGGACACGGACGGCGCGGAGCCGAACGCGTTAATCCAAGGCTCCGATGGCCTCCTTTACGGGACATCAGGCGCGGGCCTTGGGAGTGGGGGCACCGTCTTCAAAATGGCATTGGGTGGCACTGTGACAACCTTGTATCAGTTCTGCAGCGTATCCCAGTGCCTGACGGGCGATGCGCCCATCGGGGGGTTGGCTCTCGCGACCGATGGTAATTTTTATGGGACTACGTCCACAGGCGGGGCAAGCATACTGGATGGAACGGTGTTCAAAATTACTCCGAGCGGCACGCTAATGACGCTCTACAGCTTTTGTTCCCAAACGAATTGTGCGGATGGGCAAGGTCCATGGGCGGGTTTAGTAGAAGGTACCGATGGCAATTTTTACGGAACGACGGTGAGTGGCGGCGCCTACGGGTACGGCACGGTGTTCAAAGTAACTCCTCACGGTGATCTAACCACGCTGCACAGCTTCGCTGGCTATCCCGTGGACGGCGAGACTCCCTACAGCGGACTTATCCAGGGATGGGACGGAGACTTCTACGGGACAACTTCTCAAGGCGGGGTCAATGGTCGAGGCACGATCTTCAAAATTACATCAGCCGGGACTCTGACGATATTGCATGAGTTTAATGGCGCGGATGGGGCCGGACCCTGGGCCGGATTAATTCAGGCCATTGACGGCAATTTTTATGGGACAACTTATTTCGGCGGCGCAAATTGTGCGCTACAAGGTGGTTGTGGCACGGTTTTCAAAAGTTCGCCAAGCGGCGCCCTGACCACTCTACACAGCTTTGACCTTACGGACGGCGACAACATCCATTCCGGATTGGTTCAGGCGACTGATGGCAACTTCTACGGAACAGCGTCAGGCGGCGGGGCGAACAGCGAAGGTACTCTGTACGAGATCACTGCAAGTGGCGCGTTGACCGTGCTCCACAGCTTTTGCTCGCTCAGTGCGTGCGCCGATGGGATTTTCCCAATCGCGGGATTGGTTCAACACACCAATGGTACCCTCTATGGCCCCAGCTATCAGGGCGGATACAACTATGACGACTGCATAGCGGGTTGCGGCACAATCTTCAGCCTCGGCATGGGCTTGGGTCCATTCGTGACTTTCGTGCGTGCCGCGGGCAAGATTGGCCAAACGGGAGATATTCTCGGCCAAGGATTTACCGGAACCACTAGCGTCTCTCTGAACGGAACGGCCGCGAGTTTCACGATCGTCTCCGACACGCTGATTAGGGCAACGGTTCCGCACGGCGGCACTTCGGGTTATGTGACAGTCACGACGCCAAGCGGCAAGCTGACGAGCAATGTGCCATTCCGCGTGATTCCTTAGTTCTCTTTAGCTCCGACTAGTTCTCGAAGACGAGTGTGCTAGTTGGTGGAGGCAGGTGCACCTCGCCATTAGGTCAAAGAGAGAACGGGCGATTTTCCAGCGGATAATCGTTTAATCGTCGGGAATACCGGGAACACTTCATTGCGCCAGATATCGGACGACGTATCCGCCGGTACCCGCTTCGAACCCTTGACCGACCAGCGTATTGCCCGCGGCTACGATTTTTCCATCACTCTGGATGAGCAATCCGTTCACGTACGAGTACACGTTCGTGCTCCCGCTTACCAGCGTTGTCGTAACCAATCCTCCCGAGCCAAAAGATTTGTCCAAAGCGCCCGAACCGGTGAACCGCGCCAGAGCAAAAAGCGAGTCGAAGCTAAGATTGAGCGGGCCTTGCGCGGCCGCACCTCCGGCCACGAGATCGCCATTCGATTGGACGGCGACAGCGAAGGCGCCCGATAGCGGGGCGTTTTTCCCGAAATCTGCACCCGTCAGTCCGCCTCTGCCGAAGGTCGTATCCATGAGGCCGCTCGGGGTGTAGCGCGCCACCCCAAATCCGACATCGCTGCTCGCCGGAGGCAGATTGACCTTACTGGTAAGCGATCCGGCGGCCACAATTTTCCCATTACTTTGCAGCAAAAGTGCCGAGGCCGATGCCACGGACGCCACCGTTCCCGCCGATCCAAAGGTCGTGTCCAGCGAACCATTCGAGTTGTAGCGGCTGATGGTTCCGGCCTGGAGCAGCGGTATGGGCGCAATGCCGCCCGAGGCGACCAAAATCTTGCCGTTCCCTTGCACCGAAATTTGTGTCGGCGCAGAAGAGACGCTCGGACCTGGATTTGCCAGATTCACGAGCCCTCCGCTACCGAAGGTTGTATCCAATTGCCCGCTGCCGGTAAACCGCGCCATCAGATTGTAGTAGCTGGACGTGACCAGGATCTCCCCATTGCTCTGTAGCCCGAGCGCTAAATGTTGCGGGCCAGTCACGTTGTAGGGAGTAAACAGAATTGCGGTGGTCGTAGTAAAACCGCCGCTGCCGAAGGAAGTATCAAGGCTGCCGTTACTTTCAACCCGGGCGACTTGCACAAAATTGACATACCCGCCCTGCTCGGTGGAAGTGACCGCCGCTGCCACAATCTTGCCATCGGATTGGATCACCATCGCGAAAAAGCCCTCGGGGGCGGAGCCGCTGGGAACCGAGAAATTAGCGATGCCGCCTGTGCCAAAGCTGTAGTCGAGAGAGCCGTCAGTGTTCAGGCGAACCAATGTGTCATAAACCTGAGCATTCCCGTCTCCAAGCCCGGCAAGCACGATCTTGCCATCGGACTGGAGGGCTGCGGCAGCAAGAAATCGCAGCGGGCTGGCGACGACGCCGTTCTTGCCAAAGGTGGGATCGAGGGATCCGGCCTGCGCCACCGTGTATGTGGCCGAACTTATCAAAGCGGCAAGAGCGAAGCGTAGAAAAAAGAGAGTGAGATGTTGCCTGGTCGTCCGTGGCATAAGGTCCTCCGGTGCTTCAGGTCTCGGTCGATCTCTGGATGCGACGCGAATTATGCACTATTCCTCGTAGGAGACTTGTCATCAATTTGTAAAACTATGGTCAGGCCGGGCTGGGAGAGCGGGATGACAAGAAGTCGCCCCACAAGAGGCGGGTTTTCGTATGGTTAGCGCAATACAGGAGTGAATATGCGCTGTTCGCTCACCGGGTAAGATGCCGATGTTTCGAGTACCGACGCTTCTGAGCTCACTATTGAATCTCGGCCTGCCAGCGGCTTTCCTGCTGGTTGATGATTTCGTAGCAATCGCAGGCGGTCTTCTCGAGCTTGGTCCGGTTGAAGATGGTCACGCTGCCGCAGGTGTAGGAAATCATGCCCGCGTTCTTTAGTTCCGAAGCGGCCTCGCTAACGCTGGCCCTGCGTGCGCCCAGCATTTGTCCGAGGAATTCATGGGTCAAGGGCATGACCTTGGTTTCGAGCCGGTCCTGGCTCATCAACAACCATCTGGCCATGCGCTCGACGACGTTGTGCAGGCGATTGCAAGCTGCCAACTGGGTTGACTGCATCCCGAGGATCATCGCGTAGCGCTGGAGGGTACTCTCGAGTTGGGGACAATGGGGAAGCGCTTTGCGCAAAGCCTCCAGATCGAGGCGGTATCCGGTGCCATCCCCCTGAGTCACTACGCGCAAGCCGCTGGTCTTGAACCCGAAGATGACGGGCACGCCGACAAAGCCTTCCCTGCCGATCAAGCCGACTTCGACGCTCTTGCCATCCGGTTGAACGGTCGGCACGGAGCCAAGACCGTCATTCAAAAAGTAGACCGAACGGATCGTTTCACCTGCTTCATGAAGCACCTGACGAAGGCTGAGAATAGCGGGTCACATAGCTGAAAAAGTTTGCGCACTTCAAAAGCGCATCGCGATCGGGCACTTCCGCAATCCTTCCACTACTCGCAATCCTTACACCACTCTTTGGCTATTGCGCTCTGCCACAACCGACGGTATTCTAGCGCTCGGCGGAAAATCGCACGACAAATCCGTCTTTAATACGGCGCTCACTGTTCTGGAGCCCGCTAGGAGATCCCCGATGAGAACTCGTAACACGGTTGTTACCGCTATCTTTACATTCGCCATCTTTATTGCATGCCTCGGCAATTCCGCCTCGGCGCAGAATCCTCAGAACCTGGTAGCCGGCGTGGGGCCGGTGGTCAGCAATTACGCGTGGGCGAACTGGACCTCGATGAACCGGATCTCCGGCGGTTCGCTGATCGCGTCTAGCCCGAGCACCCGCTTTTATTTGGGATTCACGGCCGGGATCAGCGCCGACATCTCCAACATGGTCGTTTACACCACGCAGCGCGGCTTGCCCGTGATTACGGCCGTGACGCCGGTGACGTTGAACGGAATTTCCAACCCTACAATTACGCTCTCGGACGCATGCAACTACACGGTTTCCTCGTCTGCGCCGTGCATCGTCGGGCTGGATCCGACTGCGATTTCGCTTTCGCCGCTCAACGACTATTATCTGACGATCTATTTCAAGAATGACTCCAATAACAATATTCTTGGTGTTGGGAAGCAAGCGTTTCCGACGAGCAGCCTGGTTGGGTCCGATGTGGTGGGCGATCACTCGCACCGGCAAGTCGGCGACTTTGTCCCGGTTGGGAACCAAAACGGAGCACCGCACCTGCTGATGTATGTCATGAATCAGTAGTCGAAAAAGATTTAGACGTCCGGCCCGCTCGCGTGAAAAGGCGCAGAGCGGGCCTAGCTTTTTGGATCGTTTCTTTTTGATTCGGGCAGCTCATATGCTTAGGGCCTTTCGCACAGGCCTATTAAGAAGGCAATTATTTTAGCAACACTGACCTAAGCAACCTGCATCCCCCGTTCTTCCATCAAAAACCCGCCCGAAGTCGAGTATTTCTCTGATTGCGAGGGTTCATGACCAGCAGATTCTGCTTGGCACTGTTCTATGTGAGTTGTTCGTTTTCATTCCCATTTACATCCGCGCTTCCATCATCAGCGCAAACTTATAGAGTCGTTTACGCATTTAATGGAGAAGACGGTCTTCAGGCTGGGTCGATACTCGTGAGCGACAAAGCAGGGAACTTATATGGGGCTTCGACTTATGGCGGTGGGGCAAGCAGTTGTGTGAACGCACCGTGCGGGGCGATTTACAAAATTAATCCGGCGGGAGACGAAACCACGCTGTATGAATTCAAAGGTCCTCCCGATGGACAAAATCCGATCGGGTTGACTGTGGGCGCGTCAGGTGTGCTTTACGGAGTAACGCAATATGGAGGAACGAGTACATTCTCCTATTGCGGCACTGGGTGTGGAACGGTCTTCGAGTTAAGTTCTCAAGGAGAAGAGGTGTTGCACAGTTTCGAAGCTCCGCCTTCTGATGGAATCGTTCCGCAGACAAGTGTGACGATCGCTTCGAACGGAACTATGTATGGAACGACGACCTACGGGGGCACCAACATGGCATTTGGCAATCCAGGCGAGGGAACAATTTACAGTGTCGTCAATGGTAACGAGTCGGTGCTCTACAACTTCACGGGAGGCGATGATGGTGGCTTGCCAAGCGCGGGGCTGCTAGAGCGCAATGGGGCACTCTACGGTACCGCAGAATTTGGCGGGGATGGTCCGTGCATCACCGTTCTAGGCAACGGATGCGGAACGGTATTCAAAGTCAGCGCCAGCGGCGAAACTACTTTGTGGAGTTTTCAGGATGGACCAGACGGGGCCGATCCGGCGGCGAACTTGATTGCTGACAAAAAAGGCAATCTTTATGGCACCACGGCGCTGGGAGGCGATGTGAGTTGCAATCTTAGCCGCGGAAACCCTCCCGGCTGCGGTGTGGTGTTTAAGTTGTCACCGAGCGGTGATGAAACCGTATTGCACACATTTACTGATTCTCAGGATGGCGCATGGCCTAGCGATGCTTTGGTGAGGGATGACGCAGGAAATCTTTACGGCACTGCGTTTTATGGTGGCGACTTAAACTGCAATGGCACCGGTTGTGGAACGGTCTTCAAGATTGATGCTTCGGGGAATTTCGCGGTTGTGCATACTTTTGAAGGCTCCGACGGAGCATACCCTCGAGCGCTGATTGCCGTGGGCGTCAAATTATACGGGGTCACCAACGGTGGTGGCCCTGCCAGTCTGGGCGTCGTGTTTGAAATTGCACCCTAAATTCTGAAATTGCACCCCAAAGCCTTCCGTCGGTGTTTTGCCAACTGGCGAACGGGAGGATCACTGCCAGGACTTACCGATAAGCTTCATGCAATGCTGGGAGAGCATGGAAACTTTGCACGAAAAACATTAAGCGAAGCTGCCACTTGAGATCTTTAAGTTCTGCCAGGGATCCGAACTGGCATTCGCCATCACTTCCCAACGCCGACCGGCTGGATTCCAGCGCACAACTTCAGTTAGCGGGCACATGCGTCTCCACCCTGGCGACTCGCCTGTTGATGGCCAACGTAAGGCTTGCGAGGGTGGCGATTGGCGCCCAAGGTGCAAAAAAAGACGAGCGCAAAGTGCACTCGCATGAGGTCCCCCGAAGACTACTTCCCGAAGAGTACTTGAATCAAGATTAGCGCGCCGACTAACGGCGACCGTCCGGAGACGCTACGGCGTGATTTCAAAAACCACGCCTTGGTTGTAAGTTCCGCCGGCGTTGGTGACGCCGTAGAGGTTGCCGGCTTGGTCTTGGATCAGCGCCCCGTTGGGCGCCTCCCCATCGGCACAGTTCGGTTGCGTGCAAAAACTATAAACTGCGACTGGCTCTCCGCCTGGGCCAACCTCCCAAACCGTGCCGCCATTGTTTGCTCCTCCAGCGTAGGCCGTCCCTAAAAGACTCTTGCGCCGCGCATCAATCAACACGCCGGAAAGCGCTCCGGAACCCGCCGCACTGGAAAAGTTGTGTAACTGGGAAGTTCGGGTTACTACATTGAACCCAAAAACCGTGCTATTGCCTGGGCCAAAAATGTCATAGCTTGTTCCATAGAAATTCCCGTTATTGTCCGTGGCAAGGGGTGAGGTGCTGCCGGCGTCGAAGGCAAATTTTCCTAAAGTTTGTCCCGTCCAACCGGCGCTCGATGGCGAAACTTCGTAAACGAATCCAGCCATGTTCGGACCCAGTCGCGTTGCCCCATAAAGATTGCCGAATGCATCGAAAATCACCCCGCCCTGCGGGTCGCCCTCGTATTGGTTAAAGCTATACAGTACGGTCTCCGTCCAGCCGCCCGAACCAGGGGTCAGTTCGAACACGTCACCGGCGGCAATGCCTAGGTTCCCGCCTTGCACGCTGCCTCCTCCCCAAAGCGTGGTCCCGTATAGGTTTCCTGCCGCATCGAAAACAACTTGGCTGGTTGGCGTCAACCCGTCGGTGCAAAAGTCATAGCTAACACAGAAGGCATAGAGAACAGTTTCGGTCCATGTAGTCGCCGGAGATTGCGGCCGCGCAAGCTTAAAGACTGTTCCGCAAGTGCCATAGAATGCCCAGCAAGTCTTCCCGCCCAGTTCGGTTGTTCCGTAGAGATTTCCCGCTCTGTCGAATGTGAGACCGGCGCCTGGCTCCTGGCCGTCGATACAATCATCTAGCCCTAGATCTGAGCAAAAGTTATACAGTACGCTCTCAGTCCACACGCCACCCGATTGCGGCGAAAGCCGGAACATTGTTCCGGCGCTATATTGGTTTCCGCCCGCCGTGGTTGTCCCATAAAGATTGCCGCTGTGGTCGAAAACAAGGCTGCCCGCCGGATTCGTGCCATCATTCGGTCCGCCGAAGTTCCAGAGGACCTTTTCCGTGGCTTGACCGAATGTCAAACCGCAACTCGTCGCCAACAACGCTGCGTACAGAGCAATTTTGATCACGAAGCCCTCCAATTTGTGCGGCAGGGAATGCTAACATCGCATCCGACCCAATGGGTAGGGGTGGAAAGACTCCACCAGCATCGCTGTTTCCCAAGAGCGGTGATGGAGAAACAAGAATCACGCAGGATGCGGAAACACCCTGTGATTGGCCGCGGGGCGACAGCCTGATGGCTTACTGCACCTGGGTAAGCCGTTCGTAGGCCGCCAGTCCGGCGATGGCCACGATCAGCACACCCGATGCCGCACCCAGCCACATGACGTAAGGATTCACTTTCTCGACCTTGCGCATAAGCTCCGCTTGTTCCTGTTGCATGTGGGCTTCGGCGGGGTCAAGGAAGAGTTGATCGTCCTCCTGTCGAGTGAGGGTGCTGCGATAAATGAGAAGTATCACAAAGGCTACGGTGAGAACTCCCCACGAGATAACCAGTCCGAGCAGAGACGGTGACATAAATCCACCTCGCTAACGGATTTTCCCGAGGTTGTGAAACCCTGGGTGCCGCTTATGCGAAGCATTATAGGCCCCAGTGTCAATGGGGGAGGGGATTATTTGGAATGAAAAGGGTAGGATTGGAGTCGCGGGCGAATCTAAGCGAAGCAGGTTACTGGTTGCTCCGTTCCTCGGAGTAACAATCTGCCAGGATTAGTGGGAATGGCCAATGCGACCCGGCCACCTATTACAGCATCCATATGTTGACCAGTTTGTTATACTTATATTCATAAGTTTCATAAGGAGATTGCCAATGGCCACAACGATGACTCCCACTGCTACTCCGGAAGTGAAGCCGGCAGCGAAAGTTGCGCCGATCAGCCTCACCCCGAATGCGGTCGTAAAAGTGAAAGAGATTATGGCGCAACAGAACCCCGCCCCAACCGGACTGCGCGTGGGCGTGGTCGGCGGCGGATGCTCGGGATTCTCCTATTCCATGGCTTTCGAAAACGCACCGGGCATGATGGACAAGGTCTTCGACATGGACGGTCTGAAAGTCTATGTGGATGCGACTTCGATCATGTATCTGAATGGCTGCATCGTGGATTACGTTGAGACGCTCGAAGGCGCAGGCTTCAAGTTCGAGAATCCGAATGTGAAGAGCACCTGCGGCTGCGGATCGTCTTTTAGCGTGTAAGATTCAGGGCGCAAGATTCCCGCACAGAAAATTAAGCCTCGCCGGTTCAGCGAGGCTTTTTATTTGTCTGGCGACTGCGGGTCTATTGTTCGGGAAGTTGTCCGGGGGGCTGGAATCCGCCGGGGCCGTTGTTGTTGTTCTGATTTCCGGCTCCGCCTAATCCATTGAACGTCCCACCCGGAGCTGTAGTGGAACCGCCGGGGCCTGCGGGCGAAGAGCCATTCTGCCCCGGTGTTTGCCCGTTTACATTATTCGTGCCGCCCTGCAAGGCTGGCTGGGCGGGGCCATTGATCAAAGCGCCGCGGTCGGTGGTCGGGTCATAGATGAAATACCAGTCTTTGTAATGATCTTTCTTGTTAAAGATGCGAATGGTTTTATCCTTGCTGATGCTGGCCACGCCTACGATAGGCCCTCCACCAAAAGCCTGGTTGCCGCCGGCATTGCCAAAAAGACTTGTGCTGCTGGTTCCTTGATTTTGGCCGAGTGCCTGCGGTTGTCCGGGGGCGGTAGCGTTGCCGACATCGGACCCGTTATCTGGCGCGCCGGGGCCTGTCTGCGCACTTTGTGCATTCGGTTCGTTGCTATTGGCGTTTGGTTCGCTGGCGCCAAATAATGATGTCCCAGTGTTTGCTGCCTGTCCAGCTGCGAGGCCTTGGGCGATTTGTGCGGCAGCCTGTTGCTGCACGCCCTGCGCTCCGGCAATGCCGCCAGCGCCTGCAAGGCCATTGGCGCCCAACGCCGCCGCCCCGGATAGACCGGCCGACAATGCGGGCACATCTCCTTGATGCAGAAGGCGGAACTCTTTTCCCGTGATCGGGTCTTTGTAATGGCGGCGCAGATAGCGGATCTGATTGGTATTATCCAAGTCCTCAATCCGTGTGGGGTAGCGGCCGTTCTTCTTCACAAAGGCACGAATGGCGCGGGCGTACTGCGCCCCGCGATGAATCATCTCTTCTTCGCGATCGCGCTTCATTTCAAAAATGAACGACGGCGCAAGCATGGTCGCAACAATCGCCATCACAGCAAACGCGAAAATGATGGTAATCAGAATGTAGCCGCGTTCTGAATGCCGTCGCGTTCTTTTTGGGCTGCGGTTTGGAGATTTGGCTGGCATACATCCGTGAAAATCGAAATCTGCTTTTAACCCAACGTCAGCGGAA
Source organism: Terriglobales bacterium (assembly GCA_049515835.1). Lineage (GTDB taxonomy): Bacteria > Acidobacteriota > Terriglobia > Terriglobales > Acidobacteriaceae > JAJPHW01. The sequence continues at coordinate 12,459 of JBEKTR010000001.1, read as the reverse complement.
TGCTCTGTGTGTTGTTGTTGAGCACGTCTTCAATTTCGACCGAGGTCGGCATGATATGGACAATTTTGTAATGGCGATCCACGATGTCGCCCTCATGCGCGATAAACACGTCTTCGCCTTGCGAAAGAAAAATCCGCTTGCCTTCGCTCGGATTGTTGGCATAACCGAAGAATTTCAGGTTGATGGGAGGCGGAGGGGGCGGAGGCGGTGGCGTGTTGTCAGCCTTCTTGTTGGCCAGAAGCGCGGGCGCGATAGGCGCGGGAATTTCTGCCTGGTCATCAAAAATGTTCCGGCCGGTGCCTTCATACTTTGTGTCCTCGCTGGCTTGGAGCCAATCGAACCGCAACGAAGGGTCAATGGAATGGGCACGCACCGCTTTCTTTGTTTTTGAAGGGGCTTTGTGGGCCGTTGTTACGAAAGTCGTTTCGGCACCAGCGTTCGTTTGAGGGGTCGGCGTGTCATTGCTGTGGGAACTGTAAATTCCGTTCAGCATAAGGCCGCCGCCAACCACGAGGAGCACCGCGGCGATGATGATCTTCTTTCGATTTTCCGCGCCCAGCTTCACTTACGCGGCTCCTGTCTTCAAATACGTTTCGAGCGACATTTTGAGCTGCACGATCCCGTTTTCGCGCCCGCCCAACTCGACGCCGTCCACCAGAAAAAACAAGTGATTGCGTTCGAGCGCATTTACAAAGCGTATGAGTTGCACGTAATTGCCTTCAAAGCCGGCATCAATCTGGATTTTCCGCAAGCCAACCTGAGCGGGATCAATACCTTGCGATTCCCGGACCGCGCCGAGGTCGTCTTCTGCTTTCTCCTTGTACTTGATCTCGGAAATCTTTACGCCACTCTGCTGCGCCAGTTTGCCCAGGTCGGCGGAGATATCGGATTGCTCGGAACTGAAGCGTGCCTTGTAAAATCCGTCGATCTCCCCACGCGCGACTGGGATTTTTTTGTCGAGTCCCTTGAGAGGCTCAACTTCCCGGGTCTTGATTTGCAATTCTTTCCACAGCGTGGAGAGTTGATCGCGGCGCGAGGCCTCAGAGCCGATGATGGGGGATATCAGAAGTCCCAGTGCGACGACATCCACAGCAAGCAGGGCTGCCATGCCGATTTTCAGTTGCCGCCGGGTTTCGCGCAGATCGGGCATGCTTACAGGGCTCCTTGCTTGGAAGTGGCCGGAGTAACGACGACGGGTTTCGGAGTGGCCGGTGCAGCGGTCGCGTCCGCCACAGGCACGTAGAGCGCCGTGATGTTGAAGACAACCTCGTTACCTGTTTGCGTGGTGGAAAACTTCTCTTCATCAATTTCGGTCTGATGGAACTTTTGCGAACCTTCCATTTTGCGCACCAGTTCGAGCGCGCGGTCGCGGGAAGCGCCGGAAACCGTCAGCTTGATTTCCAGCTGATTGTCCGGCGAAATCGCCGGATGAATGGAGACGACGTGCAACTGCGGCGGCATCAATTGTTCCAGAGTCTCGAAAGCCAGCGTCCAGGAAAATGCCTTGCGTTGGAACAAGTCATTCAGAAATTCTGAGCGGTCGCGGATGCTGCGATTTTGCGGCAGGTTCATCATGGCGGCGGCATCGGCTTTTTCTTTGTCGCGCACGGCAATTTGCGCTTCGCGCTGGGCGATGAGGTTGCGGTCGTTGCGCGCGCTCACCCATCCGCTGACGGTGATAAATAGCAAGCCGAGCGTGATGACGCATAAAGCCAGCAAGGCCCCACCCCAGCGGAACCAAAACTGCCGGGCATCTTCATAGGGCTGAGTTGCGAGATTGATATTGACGCGCATGAGTTAGGCCAGAAGCGCTCCCGCGACCCCGCCGAGCTTCCAGCGGGGAATCATGCCGACATTCGCGCTCAACTGTGAACTACTGACTAAATCCGCCACCTGCGCCCCGGTCTGCGCCTTCAGGGCAGCGCCAGCGGCCGATTCGCCCAATCCGGCGACAAAAATCTGCTCCAAGTTGAGTTGGTAAGTGTCCTGGAAAAATACGACGGAAGGATAAATTTCTTCAGCCAATTGCTCTCCACTCATGTTGGGCCCAAAAGGATTTTCAATGGTGCGGAAGAGCAAGAGCTGTTGCTGGTCAAGTATCGCAAGGCTCACGGTGCGCTCATCCACTTTGACCACCATGGTGGGACGGTCGGTCGAGGCTGCGCCCAGCGCGGCCAGCATGGAAGGCAGCACCACCCCAGGGTTGTAACCGGCTTCACGGAAGACCGATTCGTAGTCTTCAATGACGCTTAGCAGCGAGACTGCCGCGATCACGCGAACACCGCTACCCGAAGTCTGAGCGTGATAGGAGACTTTCGCCTTGTCCACATCGAAGGGCAAAGATTTTTTCAGGCGGAAGCGAACGACGGCTTCGGCCTCTTCAGTCTTCGAGGGCAGCGTTTCAAAATCGAGCAGAACCACGCGTACTGCGGCATCCGGCAGGACAGCAATGAGATCGCGGGAGCGTCCGCCCACGCGGTCGAGCGCATCGCGGATGGCCTCAAGTACCTTGCCGCGCTCCCGCAAATTATTTTCCATGAGATCGGGAACCAGGCTGCCGGCGGCAAAATCGTGCACGGCGCAGGCTTCGACAAGGCCGCCTTTTTCGGAGATGCGGCCCGCGATTACGCCGGCCGGCGTCACTTCGCAGGCCAGTTTCGGTTTTGCTCCCGGATTATATTTTGTGCTCATGAAATCGACTTAGCCTTAACTTTTCTCTTCTCTCCATACTACAAGCCTTCCCCCGGCTGTTTATCGCGAACTTTCGATGAAGGTAACTTTGTTGATTTCCTTCAGCGTGGTCAGGCCGATGCGGACTTTATTCAGCGCCGATTCACGCAGGAAGCGCATGCCTTCTTCGCGTGCTGCGCGGCGAATTTCGGATGTGGGCTTCTTCGCCAGAATCAATTCGCGAATGCGGTCGCTCAGTTCGAGCAGTTCGTGGATAGCGGTGCGGCCCTTAAATCCGGAGCCGGCACACTCGATACATCCCACGCCTTCATAGAAAGTGACGCCCTTCCATTCCTGCGCGCTGAGACCGCTGGATTCGAATGTGGCGGCGTCGTAGGTGACTGGCGCCTTGCAGGATTCGCAGATCAGGCGCACGAGTCTTTGCGCCAGAATGCAGTTCAACGCAGAGACAAAGTTGTATGCCTCAACGCCCATGTTTAGGAACCGGCCGAGTACGTCCACGACATTGTTGGCGTGAACGGTAGTGAAGACGAGGTGACCAGTCAGCGCGGAGTTAATGGCGATCTGCGCGGTTTCGGCGTCACGGATTTCGCCGACCATGATTTTGTCAGGGTCATGGCGCAAAATTGAACGTAGTCCGCGAGCGAACGTCAGTCCCTTTTTTTCATTCACCGGAATCTGCGTAATGCCGCGCAATTGATATTCGACCGGGTCTTCAATGGTGATGATCTTGTCTTCGTCGGTCTTGATTTCGTTGATGGCTCCATACAGAGTCGTCGTTTTACCGCTGCCGGTCGGTCCGGTGACCAGGACCATGCCGTAAGGCTCGTGAATGAAGCGGCGAAAACGCTTGAGGTCGTCGTCGGCAAAACCGACGACATCGAGGGTCAGCTTACGAAACTTCTCGCTCATCGATTCCTTGTCGAGCACACGGAGCACAGCGTCTTCGCCGTGGATCGAAGGCATGATGGAAACACGGAAGTCGATGGGGCGCTCCGGCTGGCCGTATTTCACGCGGAAGCGTCCATCCTGCGGAACGCGGCGCTCGGAGATGTCGAGTTCGCTCATGACTTTAATACGTGAAATGATCGTGGAATGATGCTCCTTCGCAATCGGGGCCATGGCTTGCGTAAGCACGCCATCGATGCGGAACTTGATGCAGACCGCATCATCTTGAGTCTCGATGTGAATATCGCTGGCCCGGCGTTGGAGCGCGGTGAAAATGGTCGTATCCACGAGCCGGATAATCGGGCTCATGTCATCTTTGGCGGCGAGCCGGTCCATCGAAATGCTTTCGTCGGCTGCGCCTTCGTCTTCGCGGATGACGTCGAGCGTAAAGCCTTCGCTGGCGTCTTCCAGCACGCGCTTCGACTGCTCGGTCTTCTTGAGAATCTCGCTGATCTGCGCCAACGTCGCTACTTTGGTGATAATGCGCTTGCGCAGCAGCATCCCAATTTCGTCAATCATCATCAGCTTGCTGGGGTCGGCAATGGCGATGGCCAGGCGGCCGTCTTCGGTCTCCTCCAGCGGAACAAAATCGTGCGAGAACATCAGGTGGACAGGAATAGTTTTGAAGAGATCGTGATGCAGCTGAAAGTTGTGCAGATCAATGAATTCGCAGCGGTAGCGGCGAGCGATATCCTGCGCGCGTTCCAGTTCGTCGGCGTGCGACAGCGTCGCGACCCGGCCCCCATTGTCCCCATTTACGAAAACCGATTTCTTTTCCATAATGCTTTCTCTTTCCAGTCCGGCGCTATTCCAATCTAGTTGTTACAACTTGCAATTTTCGTTAAATCGTTCTCAGCAAATCATGCTTAGTGAATCGTCCTTAGTGAATAGTGGAACCCAGCGTAAAGATCGGCAAATACAACGAAATCAAAATTCCGCCCACCACAACCGCCATAAACACCAGGATTAGCGGCTCAATCAATGCCATCACCGCACCCAAAGCGGTTTGCACGTCTTCTTCGTAAAACTCGGCCACCGAGTTGAGCATGGCGGGCAGCGCGCCCGTGGACTCGCCCACTTCAATCATTTCCACTGAAAGATCGGGGAACATTTCTTGCTCTTCAAGACTCTTGGCAAGCGACGCGCCTTCGCGTACCCGGATGGCCGCTTCCGAAACGCCGTTTAATATTCTGCGGCTGCTCATGGACGCGCCCGCGGTTTCAAGCGAAGGCACCAGCGGCAGGCCGCCAGTCAGCAGTGTCGAAAGCATGCGGGAAAAGTTCGCGACCTGATATTTCAACCAGATTTCACCAAGTAGCGGCAAGCTCAGAATGGCGCGATCGAATTGCTCCGCTCCCCGGTCGGTCTTCTTCCATTGGAAAAAGAGAAAAACTGCGACGGCCAAGCCAATCAACAAGATGGGCAGATAGGTTTGCGCGTGCGTGCCGATTTCCAACATGATGAGCGTGATCGTGGGTAGCTGCGCGTCCATGTCCTGGTAGAGTTTGGCGAATTGTGGCACGACATAAGTGACCAGGAAAATGAGCATGAAGAAAACCACAGTGACCAGCAACGCCGGATAAACCAGCGACACGGCCAGCTTTTTCTTGAAGGTCAGCGCCAGGCGTTGAAAGCTGATGTAGCGGGCCAGCACTTCTTCCATGTTGCCGCTCTTTTCGCCAGCCATCAGCGTGGTGGTGTAGATCTTGGGGAAAGACTTTTGCGCCGCGAAGGCGTCGGAAAGCAACGCACCACCCTTTACGCGGTCGCGGACATTCTGCAAAACCGACCGGAGTTGCGCATCTTTCTGCCGCTTGATCAGCAAGTCCAGGGAACTGAGAACCGGAAGCCCGGCTTTAATGAGCGTAAGAAACTGTTGATTGAAAATGACGAACGAACTCTGCTTGACTTTGCCCCGCCGGCGCAAAGTGATTCCACCGCCGGTGAGTACACCCCGCGACTTGACCCAGTACACATGAAAACCCTGGGATGCGAAACGGTCGCGGATTTCTGCTTCCGAGTAGCCGTTCTCTACCTGTTCCGACAGGTGGCCCTGCTCGTCAGCGAGTTTTATGACAAATTCGGCCATGATTTAGGCTGCGGGGAAACGACCGCTCGACCCTCTCAAGTCTAACATTCCAAAACGACTAAGCCGGTTCGCCGATCATGCCCGGCATGACTCCGGTAACACCAATTTCCAACTCAAATCCAATCGTAAGCTGCTGCACAGGCGAAAGTTGTTAGATTCCGGTAAATTTCCGCACTTCTGTTCATCTCTTTGGCCATCGGTCTCGTCCGCCTATTGGCCAAACTCCCCGCTAATCACTTCGACACCGGGAGGCGGTGCAAAGTGAAACATGCCGTCCGCAACTTCCACATTTTCCTTCTGGTTGCTGAAGCGATATTCCGTGGTCGCGCCATCCACTTCCACAATTACGATGCGGGCGAGCTGGTGCGCCGGTGTAATTTCCAGAAGAACCTCACTCACGCGATCCTGCATATTCTTCGGCACGCCCCGCAAAACCATGTTGCCCGGCTCCGTCGGCTTCACATCAGGAGCTTCAGACAATCCTTGTAACTCCTTCTCCAGCTTGGTCTTGCCCAGCAAGAAACTAAGCGGAGAGCGCAAATCGTCCAACTGCTTCACCGGAGACCGCCTCGCCTGACGGTCTCCGGGAACATAAAACCATGCATCCTTGCCATCGCTCACGAACAACTTCGTATAGTCCTGCCCACTGCCAGCCTTGCCGCTATTAGAACGATATTCCCAGCGCATCTTGCCGGGTTTTTGCATTCCGGGCTTTTTTAGCCAAAGCACGCCGGATTCGCTCCGGCTTGCCCCATTTCCGCGATACGTTTCGGTGAAATCGGCTTGCAGGGAATGGAGGTGGTTGTAGTGATCGTCAACCGCTTGGGCGAGGGTATGGACGTCGGAGTTAGCAGCGGAGGTAAGAGCACTAAGTACGATCACAATGAAGGCAGGCAGCAAGAAGCGCAGGTTCACTTTCCTAGTTTACGGGAACGCTGGCCCTCAGGCGGCAAAGATGGAATACTGGTGCGTTCCGCCGACCTTGCGCAGATACGGAGAATCCACCAGAACCCGCTCCAGCAGGGGATTGTGATAAAGCACATATAGAGGGCGCGGATTCTCTCGCAAAGACGTTTCCAGATTTGCCAGCAATTGGCGCAAGCCCGATTCCGGCAGCGGATTGAATAAATAAAGCAAGATGGGTTCCGCAGGAAACTCGAACTCCGTAGCATCGCCGCACGAACTTTCAATCGCGAAGCATTTCTGAGATTCAGACTGATACTTCGCGATGTTTTCCTGCGCAATGTGGTCAAGCGCGGGCAATAACTCCACACCGAGGATGCGTTTGAAGGGATAGTCTGCCGCGAGCAGCAACGCGCGGCCTTTGCCTGAGCCGATGTCTATAAAAACAGACTGGCTGAAATCTAATTTCCAATCCCGTTCCAGCGCCTCCATCATTTCGCGAAATAACGCTGGCTCAGTTGGCTGGTAAGGCGAGTGAAACATGCCGAGCAATCGGTCTCGATTGCTTATGGTCGCGCCGGTAGTGTCCACGCGGCGGTCCCAATCGAAATCCATATCGCCGTAACGCGAGCGGCGGCGTGCGGGAGTCGAGTCGCGCAGAAATTCGCCCACGATGCCAAAGAATTGAATGAACGGGCGCAGCGCACCGTGCCGAGACGATTCCCTCCGCCACCAATCGCGGATGGTCTTTGTCAGGCTCGGACCTGCAAGGCTCGGCGATGGATGATTGTTATTCAACGGGCTGCGTTCGTTATCTTAACGTGCGGCCGCACGTACACTTCCAACGAACGTCGAAACTCGTCGCTAGTTGTAATCGCTGGGCAGGAACTTGGCAATCGCGGAAGGCTTGTAACCGAGAGGTAGCCCTTTTTCGGCGAAAGTGAAATCTTCAGGATGCTTAAGCTCAACGCGGCCATCCTGCGTGAGCTTGTATGGATCTCCGATCGGATCGAGCAGCGTCGCACCAGACGTTCTTCCGTCGGGCCCCGGAATCTCCAATTCAGCAAAGCTCGAAGGGTAGCGTCCGTTTCGATTGTGAAACTGGGCGATGAGGACATCGAGATGTCCAATATCGTCATCCACTTTCAGCGCGCGCAGATGGGCCATGGCGTTGGCACGAATCTCTTTATTCTGCGAAGACTGATACGTGGCAATCCACAACATGCGGGCCGTATCGAGCTCACCGGCGTGTTCGGCGCAGCGGGCGGCCAGAACGCGCATGAAAGGATGTGCTCCGGGGATGTTGGCGCCGCGCAAAAAAGCATCCGCTGCGGCCGCGTAATCTTTCAGCTCAATGTAATAGACGAAGCCGAGGTTGTAATAGAGCCGCCACTCGTGCGGATTGTTCTGAATGCCGAAATTGGTCAGGCGGATGGCTTCCTTCGGATCGCCCGCACCATTGGGCGGCGGAGGCGCCAAAAAGTTGGCTCCAAAATCATAAGCGACGACCAGATGCGGGTCGAGCTGCGTAGCAATATTAAGTAAAGGCGCAAGCAACTTAAAAGTCGGAGCGTCCTGCGTAAGATGTCCGCCGAAATACTGCACTCCGCGCGTCCAGTAAATATCGGCGAGCAGGCCCTCATAGCCGAGACTCATGTGCTTCAGGACTTTCGGCGAAGGCAAATATAAAACTTCTTCCAGAGGGGCCTGAGGCCGGGCGCGATCGACGCGGCCAAGCAGCAGCACGGACGCGCTCATGCAAGCGATCAACGCGAAGCTGGCGACGAATGTAACTTTTTGTGCGCGTGGCATATTCATTTAGCAAAACCATCAACCACAGAGGACACGGAGGCCGCAGGCAATCGACTGGATCTCTTCATGTATTAGTGGTTTGCTTTCTGCTTTCAAACCACAAAAACCTTACTTCAAATTCCTGCGCTGGAAAATCAGCACGCCCGCGCTCAAAGCCATGGTCGTGTAAACCAGCGCGTAAAGAGTGTTGTAAAAAATCAGCGAACCACCGACCGGCTGCTCATGCGCCACTGATGTAATCACGTTGAACGCGGAAAAATTCGGCAATAGATAAGCCATGCCGGTCGCCAGCCAGCGTTGTACGCCATGTGTCATGGATGCAAAGCCGCGAAGGTCTTCCGCAAAATTGCCTATCACGAAGAGCGCGAAGGCGAAGACGGCTGCCATCAGCGGCGAAGCGAACGAAGAGAAAAACAGCGCCAGCGCCGTCATAATCAGAAATTGCAGAACGATAAAATAAAGCGCCACTACAATCCAACCATCTGGACCATGAAAACTGCGTGAAACATACAGCAGCGCGGCGAAAACCCCAATGGCCATCAATACCGTATTCACGACCAGCGTTCCAGCCAGACCGAAGAATTTGCCAACGATGAACTCCCATCGCTGCACCGGCCGCGAAAGCACCGTATAAAGCGTGCGCTTTTCGATTTCCTTTGAGACGAGTCCAATGCCGATAAAAATGGCGATGACAATACCAAATAAAGACACAGCCGTTAAGCCCAAATTAACCACGACCAGACGCTCGATTCCGAATGAAACCTGGCCCACAAAAATTGCGGCGCCCGACATCAGCAAGGCAAACGCGATCAGGTTATAGAGCACCCGGTCGCGGACCGCTTCCCGAAACGTGTTCGAAGCTATGTGAACTATTCGTGAACTCATGCCCGCCCTCCTGCCGCGCTTTGCGAGGACTCCGCCGGCCGTAACTTCTGCATGTAATACTCTTCGAGAGAAGTCCGAACTGGAGTCAACGAGACTAGCCGCAACCGCTCGCGCTGCAAGGCCTCGAGAGCGGCTTCTTGGTTCTGCTCGGGCAATATGGCGCGGACCGTGTCACTCGTGGCCCGACATTCCGCTCCCAGCGTTTTCAAAGCGACGGGAATCGCCGTTCCTTGCCACACGATTTCGACTTTGCCTTTTACGCTGGCGGTCAAAGCGCTAACCGCGCCCACGCCGCGCAACTCGCCTTGATGAATCACGGCGACCCGGTCGCACAGCGCTTCTGCGTCAGAGAGGATGTGAGTCGAGAAAAATACGGTCTTGCCTTCGTGCTTCAATTGTTCCATCAGGTCGCGGACTTCGCGGCGGCCCATGGGGTCGAGGCCAGACATGGGTTCATCCAAAAAAACAATCTGCGGATCGTGCAAAATCGCCTGCGCGATGCCCACGCGCTGCAACATGCCCTTGGAAAACTTGCGCAGCTGCAAATTGCCGGCATCCCCTAAACCGACACGTTGCAGCATGGCATCCACTCTGCGTGAGCGCTCTTTCGCGGCCACACCCGAAAGCTGGGCGTAGTAGGTAAGAAGTTCGCGCCCGGTGAGGTAGTCGTAAAAGTAGGGCTGCTCCGGCAAAAAGCCAATTTGCGCTTTCATGCGCGGATCATCGAGCTCCATGCCCAAAATCTTCGCCGAGCCGCTGGTGGGGAAGACAAGGCCCATCAGCAGCTTGAGGGTTGTGCTCTTACCGGCCCCGTTCGGGCCCAGGAAGCCGAAAACCTCGCCCTGCTCCACGCTCAAATGCAGTGGCTGCAAGGCGCGCTTGGGCCGCTTCCTCCAGAAGCCGACGCTGTAGATTTTTTCGAGTCCCAGAATTTCAATGGCCAACATGGTCAACCAGAACGTCTCCCGCAGTAAATGAACGGCCTGAGGAAAATTATATGCAACCGAATCGGGCGGGGCGATAGCGGGCGCGATGCGGAAGGTTACGAAAGTAAAGGCAATTTAAATTGTCATTCCGAGCAAGTGTTCTTTGCTGCAGCGAGGAATCTGGTGGGCCGCGCGCAAGGACGCGCGTTTGGCCCGCATCCCTGATCAAACTGCGTGACTATCAAATTGTTATTGCGCGATCGGGTAAGCCAGGCACGCCGCTTCTGTTGCGGGAAGAGCTGCGCCAGCGCTGCCCAGGTTAATGCGCAGCACGCCGTCGGTGGCAACGCAGAAATCGCGAACGCCGGTCACGTTAAACGTGACTGGAACAGCGCCTGTTTCAAAAGTCGTAGCCGGAGCCGCTCCGAAGCCGTTTGCATTCAAGCTGTATCCGCTCTTCGTGCCGCTCGCGAGAACGCTGTCAATGATGCAGGCTCCCGTGGTAACCGGGCCAGCCGCTGGGCAAGTCGTATTGCCCGCGCCGGGGCCAAGATCGACCAACACCGCAAAGCCGGTTGTTGGAAATGCCGTGTTGAAAGCCACTTCCGCCGTGCCAATGTGGCGCACGGACGCGGCCGCCGACGATTCATTGGCCGCAATTCTCGCCCGCAACAAATTCGGAATAGCAATCGCGGCGATGATAAGAATGATCGCGACGACGATCAGCAATTCGATGAGCGAGAATCCCTTTTGTCGTTTCATAAGTGACCCTCGCACTCGCGAAGGCACTATGTGTACAACACTTCACGGGCCGTTGGCTGTCACTTGGTTACAAACGATAAGGGATTGACAGATAAGGGGTTAGGTCGCCACGAGGCGAACCTGTGCCGATTTGGGACAGGAGCTGTCCCGAAAAGCGACAAAATTTGGCAGAATTTTGTATTTTTTCGTCAAGCAGTGAATCTTGTCATTCCGAATCCGCTTTAGCGGTGAGGAACCTGCTTTTGGCCAATCCGCTTTACTGCATCGCCACCCAGGTCTGGCAGTTCGCGTAGGTGGGAACAACGCCGTTATCCGGGGTCTGGTAGCGGACGACGTTATCGTCCACGGCGCAAAAGCCCTTCACGCCCGTAATGTTAAAGCTGGCGGCCACGGCGGTAGTAACGTATTGCGTGTTCGCGCCGCCCACCGGATTTCCGCCCGTGCTGGTGAAGAGGTATCCGCTCTTATTGCCGTTGGCGAGCGAGCTGTCGAGCAGGCACGCTCCCACCGCGGTGGGGCCGGCCGCTGGACACGACGTGTTGCCGGCGCCGGGGCCAAGGTTAATCAACGCCGGGGCGTAGCCCTGCGTAGGAAAAGACGTCTGATAAGAGACCTGCATCGTGCCAATCGTACGGACCGACGCCGCGGCCGAACTCTCGTTGGCCTGAATCTTGGCCCGTAAAAGGTTAGGAATAGCAATGGCCGCAATGATGAGAATAATGGCGACGACAATCAATAATTCGATGAGAGAAAAACCCTTTTCCCGCTTCATGTTCAGACGGATGTGCATGTAAAACCTGGCCCCTCTTCATTCTTTCGAACAGGCAACAGAATACCCTAAGTAGCAGGATCGTTCCACGTGCGAGTTATTGCAGAAAAAGTGCAGACGGCTGGCTTGCCCACCAAGCACTCACCACATTGTCATCCTGAGCGAGCGCCGCTCTTGCGCGAGTCGAAGAACCTGGGCGTGCCCATTCGCGCCGGCGCGCGAAAGGCACGCATCCTATTTGGCGTGGGCGGACGAGGCGTCCGCCGCTACGTAAATCGCCCCAAAGCAAAAAGCGCCGGATGCATCGCATCCGGCGCTCGCCATACTCCTGCAAAAATCTACTGCAACGCAGTCAACGCTGTGCAGTTCGCGTAAGTTTCGTTCGCGCCCGTGGACGGGCTCAGGTAGCGGATGACATTGTCTTCCACAGCACAGAACTGCTTCACGCCGGTGACGTTGAAGGTCACAGGATAAGCATTGGAGACGAACGTGGTCGCTGGAGGGCCACCCGCGTTGGTTGACGCCATTTTGAAGCCGCTCTTGGTGCCGCTAGCCAGCGTGGAGTCGATGATGCAAGCGCCAGCCACAACCGGGCCAGCCGCGGGGCAAGTGGTGTTGCCAGCGCCGGGTCCGAGGTTAACGAGCAGGGCGGCGTAGCCGGTGGTCGGGAACGA